>CANQFS010000019.1 GCA_947599825.1 uncultured Clostridia bacterium | reverse complement strand
ACACATTACGCATTCTAAAAGCGGTACAAATGTTAGTATATCAACATTTGTACCGCTTAACTGTCAAATTTGGGATTGTATACGGAAATGGGCATTTTGTCAAATATTTTCGAAAAAATTAATAAAGGTTATATAATATATTTGAAAAAGGAAAAAACAAAAAAATACTTTAAAAAAGTAGCACAAAAAATACAAATTGCATAAGATATAGTACAAACAATATATTGTTTTTTATATAGATAAAATGCAAATAACCAAAAATTTATAAGGTTATTTGCATTTTTTTTTATCATTTATTGTATTTCAAAAAAAAATATGATAAAATGCTTACAATAAAAACAAATGGATATAATAGTCCAAGAAACAAGGAGGAAACACAAATGGAAAAAAACACATTTTACGTTACAACACCTATTTATTATCCAAGTGGTAAATTTCATATAGGTACAGCTTATACAACCGTTCTTGCAGATGCAATGAAACGTTATAAAATCGCAAGAGGGTACGATTCCTACATGTTAACTGGACTAGATGAACATGGTCAAAAAATTCAAGAAGTAGCACAAAAAAACGGAAAAACTCCACAAGAATATGTAGATGAAATGGCAGAGGCTTCAAAAAAATTATGGAAATATATGAACATTGAATATGATGATTTTATTCGTACTACAGAAGAAAGACATACAAAAGTAGTAGAAGATATTTTCGATAGACTAATGGATCAAGGCGACATATACTTAGGAGAATATGAGGGTTGGTATTGCACACCATGCGAAACATTCTTTACAGAAACTCAATTAGTTGATGGAAAATGTCCAGATTGTGGTAGAGAAGTAAAGAAAATGAAAGAAGAATCATACTTCTTTAATATGAAAAAATACCAAAAGCGTTTAGAAGAATTTTACGAGCAAAATCCAGATTTTATTGCACCAGAATCAAGAAAAAATGAGTTATTCAACAACTTTATAAAACCAGGGTTAGAAGACTTATGCGTTAGTCGTACAAGTTTCGACTGGGGTGTTAAGGTAAGAAAAAATCCAAAACATGTTGTCTATGTATGGTTAGATGCTTTAACCAACTATATTACTGCATTAGGATATGGAACAGATGAAGACAGCAAATTCAAAAAATACTGGCCAGCAGACTTACAAATTGTAGGAAAAGATATTATCCGTTTCCATGGTATTTATTGGCCAATCTTCTTAATGGCATTAGATTTGCCAATTCCAAAGAAACTATATGCTCATGGTTGGATTATGATGAAAGACGGAAAAATGTCAAAATCTAAAGGAAATATTGTATATCCAGAATTATTAATAGAACGTTATGGACTAGATGCTACAAAATATTTCTTATTAAAAGAATTACAATATGGACAAGATGGTGTATTTACACCAGAAGGCTTTGTAGAAAGATATAATATAGATTTATGTAACGATTTAGGAAACTTACTAAATAGAACTATTGGCATGATGAATAAATATTTTGCAGGAACTATTCCAATGGTAGGCAAAGCAAAAAATAAACAAGATGAAGAACTAGAAGCATTTGTATTAGAAAAAGTAAAACAAATGGAAGAAAATATGGAAAGTGTTCATGTAAGCAATGCTTTGCAAGAAATTTGGAATATTATAGCAAGAAGTAATAAATATATTGATGAAACAGCACCTTGGGCTTTAGCTAAGTCAGAAGAGGCAGAAGACAAAGAAAAATTAGCCTCTTGTATGTATCATTTAGCAGAAAATTTAAGAATAGTAGCAATTTTATTACAACCATTTATGAAAGAAACTTCACAAAAAATGTTAGAACAATTAGGAATAAAAGAAGAAGCTATCAAAACATGGGATAGCACAAAAACTTATGGAGCAATAAAAGAACAAACAAAAGTTATTGAAAAAGGTGAACCTCTATTTATGAGGTTAGATATGGAAGAAGAAATAAACTATATCAAAGAAGGAATGCAAAAATAAAAAAAATAAAAGAGGTGCTAAATATGGACGAAAAACATAGACAATATTGTATTAAATTAGGAAATCCTTATATGAGGGAAGAACGTTATCAAGAGCAATTTAAAGCAAATAATGTAAATTCTTCATGGATTCCAGAAAACAAAGTAGAAAATCCAGAAAGTTGGTTTAAAAATAAGAAAAATAATTTCTAAAAATTTTTCTACGTATAATTTGTGTGCATAATTTTCTTGCTCATTCTATTCACAGAGCTAAGAAATATACGCCCAAGTCTATCGTATTTGGCGATGACTTTCTTAAAGTATAAAAAATACAAGCACATAAAAGGTATTTAGAAAAACAAAAAAGTAGCAAGAAATTCACAAACTAGACATATTTTGCAAGTATAATAAAAATGAAAAAGTTAGAGCAATTGGTTTTACATTGCTCTTCTTTTAAAATAGAAACGCTTATAAAAAAATTATGCGTAAAAATATAAAGCTATAAAAGCTTAAGGCTCAAAAATTAGAAAAGGGTGATAAAAAATGAATGATATTACTATTTTAGTAGTAGATGATGAATCTAGAATGAGAAAATTAGTAAAAGACTTTTTAATGCAAAAGCAATATAAAGTATTAGAAGCAGCAAATGGAGAAGAAGCCTTAACTGTATTTGAAGAAAACCAAAACAAAATAAACCTAATTTTATTAGATGTAATGATGCCAAAATTAGATGGTTGGTCAGTCCTTCGCCAAATACGCCAAAAGTCAGAAGTACCAATTATTATGCTAACAGCAAGAGGAGAAGAACAAGACGAACTATTTGGATTTGAATTAGGTGTAGATGAATATATTTCAAAGCCTTTTAGCCCTAAAATATTAGTAGCAAGAGTAGAAGCAATTTTAAATCGTACAAAACCAAAAGAAAGCAATAAAAAAGAATATGGTGGAATTGTTATAGATGAAGATGGAAGAACAGTAAAAATTGATGGAAAAGAAATAGAGCTAAGTTTAAGAGAATATGAACTACTAATATATCTTGTAGAAAATCATGGCATTGCACTATCAAGAGATAAAATTTTAAATAATGTATGGAACTATGACTACTATGGAGATTCAAGAACTATTGATAGCCATATTAAAAAAATTCGTCATAAACTAGGAAAAAAAGGAAGATATATTGAAACAATTAGAGGCATTGGATATAAATTCGAAGTAAAATAATATAAAAAATATAAATAAACTAAAAATAAAACTTAAAACTATAATATAATTTACACTAAATAACAGAGAAAGGAAACATTCATGAACTATATAAAGGAAAAACTAAAATCAGTGCGTGTAAAATTGTTTCTTAGTCTATGTATTGTCGTATCTATAATTGTAATATTCTTAATTATTATTAACAATGTTATTTTAGAAAGTTTTTACTTATATTCAAAAGTAAAAAATGTAAAACTAGCATACGAAAGAATAAATAATTTATATAATACAATTGAGCAAAATGAGAATATGAACGTAAACATAGAAGAAGAGCTAAATCATATTGCCGTGAAGAATAACTTTGATATTTTAATAAAAAATAATCAAAGCATTTTAATTTTTAGTTCAGACAAAAATTTAGTTTCAACTATTAACAAAATTAATGAAATGATGCTAAATAATGGAGAGCAAAACTTTATTATAGATAGTAAAACAACTACTAAGCAACGTATAATATACCAAGATGAAAAAGTGATGATTCGTAGAATTCTAGATGAAAAAAATAGTATGAATAATATCTTTTTATCGGCTAGCTTAGATAATGGTAGTAGTCTATACATAAGAATTCAAGTGGCATCTATTCAAGAAAGTGTGCAAATAGCCAATCGTTTGCTTATTTTAATAGGCGGAATTTCTATTATAATTGCAGGCATTTTAGCATCTTTTATAGCAAGAAAATTTACAGATCCTATTTTAGAACTAAATGAAATAGCGCAAAATATGTCAAAACTAGATTTTAGTAAAAAGTATCGAACAAAAGACACAGATGACGAAATCAATCATTTAGGAAAAAGCATTAATACTATGTCAGATAAATTAGAAAGCACAATAAAACAATTAAGGGAAACTAATGTAGAGCTAGAAAAAGATATTGAAGAAAAATCAAAAATTGACGAAATGAGAAAACAATTTATTTCAGATGTATCTCATGAATTAAAAACACCAATTGCTTTAATACAAGGCTATGCAGAAGGATTAGTAGAAAATGTAAATAATGACGAAGAATCTAGAAAATTTTATGCAGAAGTTATTTTAGATGAAGCAGAAAAAATGGATAAATTAGTAAAACAATTACTAGAACTTATGAAATTAGAGTATGGAAAAGGCGAATTCAACAATAGAAGTATGGATATTGTAGAACTTATGAAAGAGGTTATTCGTAAGTGCAATATGTTATTAACAGAAAAACAAATTGACGTAGAATTTAATAATAGTATGCCAATTAATGTTAATGCAGACGAATTCTATATTGAGCAAGTTATTACAAATTATTTAACAAATGCAATTAAGCATGTAGAAGAAAAAGATGGTAAAAAGCAAATAAAAGTACAAATACAAGAGAATAACAATAAAGTAAGAGTTAGTATATTTAATACAGGAGAAAATATTAAAGAGGAAGACCTAGAAAGAATTTGGAAACGTTTTTATAAAGTAGATAGTGCTAGAAATAGAGAAGATGGTGGAACAGGAATTGGACTTGCTTTAGTAAAAGCCATTATGAACCAGTATGGTAATGATTATGGTGCTATTAATAAGGAAAATGGGGTAGAATTCTATTTTGAATTGGATAAGTAAAAATCAGGTGAACCCTACCAATAAGTGGGAACTGTAAAATCAATGGTAAAGATTCGTCTTTACCATTTTTTTTGTGGCACACCAACCATTTGCAAGCCTAAAGTCGAAAAATGAAAGAAAAAGGCGATGAAAAGTTCTTTACATAATTGGAAATATATGGTAACATAAAAACCAGATTTGAAATTGCAATTTTATTTCTAAATTTTTATATTCTATGTCGAAGTCATTATTCTAGATGATGAATTTCCTAGAATGTAAAAAAAACTAAGTTCAAGTAAAGTTAGGAGGTAAAAAAGCGTATGTATGTCAAACTATAGCAAAAGAAAGGGAATTATTGTTTCACTTATCATCTCATTTATCCTGTTGATATCAATCTCATTTATTATAAAAAAAATAGAAGAGAAATCAAAAAAGGAAATTTATTCTAGTTTTGTTCTAAAAACAAGTCAATCAAGCCTAGAAAAAGATGAAAAAGAAGATAAAAAATTAGACGAAGTAAACGATTTATCATGGAAAATTTTTATCTCAAAAATCAATTTAGAGGCCCCTATTTTAGAAGGAACTAGTCAAGAAATTTTAAGACAAGCAGTAGGGCATTTTGAAACTACTAGCAAATGGAATGGAAATGTAGCCTTAGCTGCTCATAATAGAGGATATCAATCAAATTTTTTCCAAGAATTAAAAAGGCTCGAAGTAGGTGATGTTATTTCCTATCAAACAGAGCAAGGGAGAAGAACCTATCATGTAACTTGGAAAGGGTACATCAAAGAAACCGATTTTTCCTATTTGAAAGAAACAAAAGATAATACATTAACCTTAATTACTTGTGTAGAAAATGTGCCTGAATATAGACTTTGTGTTCAGGCACAAGAAATAAAAATTTAGAAAGGAAATCAAAATATATGAAAAAATCAAAAAAGAAAATTATTTTATTTGCATTACTTATTTTAATTATTATTTTATTGTTAATATTCCAAGGAGGAAGTTACTCTAAATATTTAACAGAGGTAGATGGAACAGGAGTAATAGAAGTTGCCAAGTGGGCATTTTTAGTAAATGGGCAAACTGCTAGTATTACACCATTAAACTTAGCAAGCACCTATAAGCAAGAAACATTAAAACAAAACACAATTGCACCTGGAACTAGTGGATCTTTCAATATTGAAATAGATGCAACTGGTTCAGAAGTAGGAATCAACTATGATGTTGAATTTCAAAATGAGACCAGTAAGCCACAAAATTTACAGTTTACTTATGATGGACACACTGTAAATAGTGTAAAAGATTTAGAACAATACTTAGAAGGAACAATAGCAGCAAATGCAAGTGAAAAAACAAAAACAATGACAATTTCATGGAATTGGCCTTACGAAACACCAGGAGATAGAACAAGCGAAGATACTCAAGACACAAATGATGGAAAATCATTAGAACAATACTCATTTAACATTGTTATAACAGGAACTCAAGAAACACCACAATCGGTATAAAAATGAAAAAGAATATAATGCTATTTTTAATAATTGGTATCTTAATTTTTTTAGGATACCAAAGCAATATAAAACTATATCAAATACAATCAGGAAGTATGCTACCAGAATTGCAAATAGGCGAAATTATAATATTATTAGAACAAGAAAACTATAAAATAAAGGATATTATTACTTATAAAGTAGAAAATTCTTATTTTATAACACATCGTATTGTTCAAATAACAGAAGAAGGCTATATTACCAAAGGAGATGCTAATAATACAGAAGATGAAACAGTAGTAAAACAAGAACAAATTCAAGGAAAAGTTATTTTTCATTCCAAATTACTAGGAAGAATTTATTATTATCGCTACTATTTGTTAGCAATATGTATATTTTTCATTATGATACAAACCATATACCACAAATAGTGGTATAAGAAAGGAGAAAAAATGCGAGCAAAGCGACAACAATGCTTATTCCTACCTAAAGAAAAAAGTAAAGTTACATACAAAAAAGAGAAAAAAGGAAGTAAAATTTTTATTTTACTATTATTATTTCTCGTTATAATATTAGGTATTTTAATAGGAATTAGCTTTGCAAAATACCAAAGTAAAGTAGCTGGGCAAACATTTGCAAGCATTGCAAAACCAATTTTAGAAATTAGAAAAGAACAAAGCTTGCTACTTACAGCACTAGCCCCTAAAGCATCTTATGTATTTGAAGTTCGAAACTATCAAGAAGACGAACTAAATCAAGTAGAGATGGAATATTACATTGAAATAATCTCTCACACAGACGAATCTATTAAATTTGCCTTATACAAAGGGCAAACACCAATTACTTTAAAAGGAAATCAAACAGAAAAAATAAAATTAGCAAAAGATAAAAAAGAAACTCATTCTTATCGCTTGGAAATTACTTATGACAACGCAAAAGGAAACATAGGAAAAGATATTAATGAAAATGTAGAAATAAAAATACATTCTACGCAATGTGCAAAATCTTAACAAATTGCAATGAAATGTATTATAAAAAGCAAAAACAAAAAAATATTACAAGGAGGTAAAATATGAAAAAAAGTACTCTAATACTAATAGGTTTCCTATTTTCAATTTTAGTTGTACTTAGCATTTTCTCTACATCTACGTTTGCAAAATACGTGTTAGAAGAAAACATTATAGTAGGAACAATAAATATAGACAGAACTTTGCCAAATGTAGATGTTAGTTATTCTCCAAAAGAAAAAACAACAGAAAAAGTAGAAGTTACATTAAAAGCCAATGAACCAATACAAGAACCAGGAAATGGTTGGGTATTGCAAGATGATGGGTGTACTCTAAAAAAACAATTTGAAAAAAATACAAAAGAAGAAGTAGAAGTAAAGGATAAATCAGGAAATGTAAAAAAAGTAACAGTAGAAGTTACAAACATTGATACAGAGGCCCCAACAGTACAAATACAAAGTATTTCAAATAGTAACACTGCTTATCCAAACTATGCTAATAAAGAAACACAAATTAAGGTAAATATTCTAGTGCAAGACGATCAAAAAATACAAAAAAGTCTAGAAGAAAAAGACATTCAAATATTTATTAACAATACAAAAATAAATCCATCAAACAAAACAATGCAAATAATAAGAAATACAGAAGAGCAGCAAGAAATAGAACTTACCATATCTGGAATTGAAGAAGAAGGCAAATTAAGCTTTGCTATAGAAAAAGGCATTGTTCAAGATGAAGCAAAAAATAGTAGCCAAGCAGTAACAAAAAATACTGAAATACAAATTGATAATACAAAACCACAAGCTACATATTCACAAGAAAAATTAGAAGATGGAAAAATAGAGGCTAAAATTACAGCAAATGAAGCAATTCGAAAGTTAGAAGGTTGGAATATAGAAAGAAATACTATTCTCAAAAAAATTTTTCGAAATATTCTGTCTTATACAACAACTATTCAAGACTTAGCAGGAAATAGCACTAGTGTAAAAGTAGATGTTGCAAGAGCAGATGACCTAGTATTTTGTTATGCTTCATATAACTCTACAGTAGGGTGGAGTTATGCTTATGGAAATGATGATGTTGTAGGACTAGAGGCAGTAAGGAAAAACCCAAATTATAAATCAGAAAGCGTAGCATTTGGCATTATGGGAGACGTAGAAAAAGATTATTTACAAGGAAGAGGTTATGTTTATAGTTATTGGAAAGAAGGAAGCAAAGCAAAATGTGGATATACAGGAAAAATATATTCCTATGGTTGGAATCCTAATGCAACAGATTGGAAGTATATTGATAAAGAAAATAAAGTAACATTAGACAATGAAAGAGACTTTTTTCAATTTGGAGGAGCTTATATGAACCGTGCAGGCACAACAGATATCGATGGAAATAATCCAATACCAACACAACTTGCAAATAAATATACATATGGTGTGTCAGCAATTCAATTAAAGCTAAAATCTTATGAAGAACACTCTATTTGTTATCAAATATATGTAGACTCTGTAGGTTGGTTAGCGCCTGCAAAAAATGGAGAAATTACTTGCTATGACATTACAAAGCCAATTTCTGCCCTTCGAGCAGCATTAGTACCAAATTCAGAAGTAAATGCTGTGTTAAATACATGGAGCCAATATGAACGGAAAATTCATTCAGTAGTATAAAAAATAAACACAAAAAAAGAAAAACAATTGACACAGGAAATAGAATAAAGATATAATAAAAGCAGTAAAAAATGGGTATAAATATAAGAAAAAAAGAGAGGAAAATAAAAACAAAGACGTGATGATAATGCAAATTTTAATCTTATTTATCTTAATCTTATTAAACGCATATTTTGCTGCTACAGAAATAGCATTTATTTCACTTAACGATGCAAAAATAGAAAAACAAGCAAAAGAAGGAAATAAAAAAGCAAAGCAAATTGAAAAAATGCTAAAAAATCCAAGTAAATTTTTAGCAACTATTCAAATTGGAATTACACTAGCAGGGTTCTTATCTAGTGCATTTGCTTCTGATACATTTGCAGATAAATTAGCACCAAATTTGCATCTTCTATTTCCGACTTTATCTATAGAAATTTGGCGAGGTATTTCAATTGTATTTATTACAATTATTCTATCCTTTTTTACATTAGTATTAGGCGAATTAGTACCAAAAAGGCTAGCAATGAAGTATTATGAAAAAATTGCTTTTGCTACAGTGTCAATTATTCGAGGAATTTCTATTCTAACTGCACCATTTGTAAAAATACTAACATTTGTAACAAATATGTTATCAAAACTATTTGGTATTTCTGAAAATGAAGAAGAAGTAGTAACAGAAGAAGAAATTAAAATGATGATTGACGAAGGAGAAGAAAAAGGAACAATCGAAGAAGAAGAAAAAGAAATGATTCACAATATTTTTGAATTCAATGATATTAATGTATCAGAGGTAATGACACCAAGAACAGACGTATATGCTATTGAAATTAATTCAAAAGTAGAAGATATTATAGAAGACTTAGACGATTACAAATATAGTAGAATTCCTGTTTATGAAGAAAGCATTGATGATATAAAAGGTGTTTTATTTGTAAAAGACTTATTAAAATACTTTTACACAAAGAAACCAGTAAAAATAAAACATATTATGCGAGAAGCCTATTTTGTGTCTGAAAATAAACCAATTAACGAATTATTTAAAGACTTGCAAAAAAGCAAAATGCAAATGGCAATTGTAATAGACGAATATGGTGGAACAGCAGGAGTTGTTACTATGGAAGACCTACTTGAAGAAATTGTAGGAAATATTTTTGACGAATATGACGAAGTAGAAAATGACTATACAAAAATAGACGACAACACTTTTATGATTAGTGGAGGAGTAACAATAAGCGAGCTAAAGAAAATATTACAAGTAGATATTCCAGAAGGCGATTACGACACTCTGTCTGGTTATTTACTAGAACTATTAGGAAGGATACCAGAAGAAGGCGAAAATCCAACAATAGAAACAAAAGAGGTAAACTATAAAATAGAAAAATACGAAGAAAAAAGAATTTTATTAGTAAAGGCTTGCAAATTATAAGACATTTTGATTACTAGCTATGTTTGCTTTCAAGCAAAGTAAGAAGGGAATGAAACAAAAATGGAAGAAGAAAATGAAGAAATAATTAAAGAAGTAAACATGAAAATAGAAAAAATAAATAAAAAGAATAAGAAATTAAAAAATAATGAAAAAGTATACGGAGAAAAGATAAAAAATAAAAATAGCAAAAAAATATTTTTATTAGTGCTTATTATAGTTACTGCTATAGCAATAGCTTTCTTATTCATGAACCAGAAAATAGATAAAGATTATGAAATAGAACAAGTAACCCAATTTTCTTACTTTAAACTATACGAAAATGAAAAATATGGAGTAATAGACACAAATGGAACTATATTAGTTGAACCAAAATATGATATGCTAGTAATTCCAAACCCCTCAAAAGCAGTATTTATTGGATATTTCAATTATAATTCTCAAACAGGAGAATATCAAACTGAAGTATTAAACGAAAAAAATGAAAAAATTTTTACAAAATATACACAAGTATTGCCACTTTCATTAAAAGACATTTCAACAGAAATTCCATATGAAAAGAGTGTTCTTGCATATAAAGAAAATAATAAATACGGAATAATGGACTTCAAAGGCAAAAAAATAACAAAAGCAATATACGACTCTATAGAAAGTCTGCAATATAAAGAAGGCTGTTTATTAGTAAAACAAGAAGAAAAATATGGAGTTATTAACATCAAAGGAAAAGAAATAGTAGAAATTGCTTATGACTCTATTAGTGCAGACGGCTATTATGATAAAGAAACACAATATAAAAAAGCAGGTTTTGTAGTAGGTCAAAAAAAGCAAGAAGGCTATAGATATGGCTATATAGATAACCAAGGAAAAACAATTTTGGAAGTAGAATATAATGAAGTCAATCGTATCATAGAAGAAATGAAGAACGATGACATTTATCTACTTGCATTTCAAAATGGACAAGCAGGCATATACCAAAATAAAAAGCAAATTATAAAACATAGTTATGAAGAAATTGAATATAATAGTCAAAATCAAATGTTTTTAGTACAAAAAAATGGCAAACAAGGAGTATTAGATATAGAAGGAAAAGAAATTTTAAAGCCAGAATATGATTACATTATGATTTCAACAGAAAGCATTAATGCTCAAAAAGATGGAATTACTACTTCTTATAATAAAAAAGGAGAAAAGCAAGAAGAACAAACAGAAAAAACAGTAGTATCAGTAGAAAATACTCAATATTGTATAACAATAGATAAACAAGATAAATTTGGACTAATTGATAAAAATCAAAATGTTATACTAGAAAATGAATATTCTTATATTGAATATTCTTTCGACAACTATTTCATTGTAACAAAAAATAGAAAAGTAGGAATATATGATGCAAGTAAAAAGCAAGAAATAATTTCAAATTATGACGTTATCTATAATATAGAAAACAAAGAAATGATACAAACGATTTTACTAGAACCATATACAATAGAAATTTATAATGAAAATATGGAAAAAATAGTTTCTATGAAAGAAGCCAATATTCAAATAGAAGAAAACTATGTAACAATATTTTCAAAAACAGAAAGAAAGTATTTAAATAGTAAAGGAAATGAAATATCATATAAAGAACTATTTCCTAATTTAGACTTATATGCTTTCAAAGCAGAAAATGGCAAATGGGGATATCAAGATAAAGAAGGAAATACTATAATTGAAGCAAAATATGATATGGCATTAGAATTGAATAAATATGGTTTTGCAGGAATTATGGAAAATGGCAAATGGGGCGTTATAAATAGTAAGGGAGAAATTATTGTAGAGCCTACTTATGAAATAGAATCTGATACACCAGAATTTATAGGATCTTATTATAAGCTAGATTTTGGCTACGGAATGAATTACTATACAAAAGAGAAAATGTAGGTAGTTCCAATTTATAAGAAAAATCTTAAAACCCCTTGCGATATCTTAAAAAATGTGATAAAATACTAATGTTGTAAAAATAAAACTAAATTTTTACATCCTTACTTACAGAAATCTGTAGGTTAATAGTCCAAAAGGAGGTGAAACAATAATGAATAATTACGAAAGTGTTATCATTATTAATCCAAATTTAGATGAAGAAGGAATAAAAGCAATTATTCAAAAATTCTCTGATTTGATTAATACAGATGGAAAACTTGAAAAAGTAGATGAAATGGGAAAAAGAAAATTAGCTTATGAAGTACAAAAAAACAAAGAAGGAAATTATGTTGTATTTTACTTTGAAGCAAATCCAAGCCTAATTTCAGAACTTGAAAGAAATTACAGAATTACAGACGAAATTATTAAATTTATGACAGTAAAAGTAGAAAAATAAAGCAAGCAAAAGCAAAAAGTTCAAAACAAGATGAAAAGTAGAAGCAAAAACTTTAAAAACTCGAAACAAAATGAAAAACAAAGGAAAAAACTTTAAAAATTCGAAACAAGATGAAAAGCAAAAGCAAAATTTCAAAAATTCAAAACTAAAAAGTAAAAAACAAAAAGAAAAAATTTAAAACAAAATGAAAAGCAAAAAGTAAAAATTTAAAAAATTTAAAACAAAATGAAAAGCAAAAAGTAAAAATTTAAAAAATTCAAAACAAAATGAAAAACAAAAATAAAAAATCAAAATCAAAATCAAAAACAAAAAAAAAGAAATAGGGGCCTTTAAAGAAAGGTAAGGGAAAAAATATGAACAAAGTAATTTTAATGGGAAGATTAACAAGAGACCCAGAGGTTAGATATACACAATCTAACAATACATTAGTTGCTTCTTTTAGCTTAGCAGTTAATAGAAGATTCGTAAGACAAGGCGAAGAAAGACAAGCAGACTTTATTAACATTGTAGCATGGAGCAAATTAGGAGAATTCTGTAGCAAATACTTCAGAAAAGGTCAACAAGTAGGTATTATTGGAAGAATTCAAACAAGAACTTGGGACGATGACCAAGGACAAAAACATTATATTACAGAAGTAGTAGCAGAAGAAGCATATTTTGCAGATAGTAAAAGAGATGGAGAAGCAGGAAGCAATTTTGATGCTACATTTGGAACAATGCCAGAAACAGCTGGAAATTCTGACTTTGAAGTTTCTTCAGGAGACGATTTACCATTCTAAGTAGGTTATCACATAATTAAGATAGGGGGAAAAATAATGGCAGATAAAAAACAAAAAAGAAATAACAGAAATAACAATATTGATGATGATTTCAATCCAAAATTTAGAAAAATAAGAAAAAAAGTTTGTCCTTTATGTGCAGACAAAAATCTTGTGTTAGATTATAAAAATGCAGACCAATTAAAGAAATTCATCAACGATAAAGGAAAAATACTACCAAGAAGAGCAACAGGAGCATGCGCAAAACATCAAAGAGATATTACTCTAGCAGTAAAAAGAGCAAGACAAATTGCTATTTTACCATTTACACAAGAGTAATACAAATAAAAAATTCAATGAAAGTTTTGCATTATAAAGTTTATACAAAGACTTTGTATTATGAAAATACATAAATGTTAAATAGGGGCTAAATAAGCGTATTTTATGCGTTTTATTTAGTCTTTTATTTTTATCTGCTATAATTTTTTTTTGCTAAATAATACGCTAACTTAAAAAGTATGTTAATTAAAAAGTATGTTAATTAAAAAGTATGTTAATTAAAAAGTATGTTAATTAAAAAGTATGGTAATAAAAATAAAATATGTATATAAAAATAAAAAAACATATAGGTGAAACCATAAAAAGAAAGGGTGAAATAATGAAACAAAAAATAATGAAAAAAATAATTTTAATATTACTACTAACATCTCAAATATTACAAATAACAGCAAGTATAAATCCTAGTGAGGCAAAAATTAATGAAGGAGATATAGTTTGTTTGCAATTAGGACATGCATGTGATTCAGTATTACAATATTGGCAAGAAGATAAAAAAAGTTGGACTTATAAAGAAGTATGGTATACTAATTATTATGATGAAGTAGAAGATAAAAAATATCCTGCTTTTGGTGTCGAACCATATAAGGGCGGAATAGGAGGAAAATGCGAATCTTATAAAGCCATGATAGAAAAAGAAGAAGACCAAAGAATTTGGAGAATTTTAGACAAGGGTTATATGGGTTCAAAATATACAGACTGGAACCTATTATGTGATGATGATTTATACACTGCTACACAAATAGCAATGCATTGCCTAACAAACCTAGATGGACCAATTTCTCCAAAAGAAAAATATATTGTTGGAACTACAAGTGTAGATGGAAATCCTAAAGAAGTAGTAAAAGAAAGAGGAAGTAAAGTATTAGAAATAGCACAAACATTATATGATTATGGAATAAATGGAACAGATACCTATCAGTTACCAACTGTAGTAATACAACAATACCAAGAAGGAAAAACAGAAATAATTAATAATACGGAATATTATGTGCAAAATTATGAAGTAAAAGCAAATAGAGAGTTAAAATCGTATGAAGTAGAAATACAAAAATTTCCCAATGGCACAAAAATATTAGATATGAATAATACAGAGCAAAACTATCTTTTACAAAATACATTTAAAATAGCAATTCCAATAAGTCAAATAAAGCAAGATATAAATGGAACAATAATTGTAAAAAATGCACAAATAAAAACCAATCCTATCTTTTATTGTAACACTCGAGATAGTGAAGAACAAAGTTATGTTACATATGTAAATAATTATGAAACAGCAGGAACTTCTATTTCACTAGAAATAAAAGCAAATACATGTAGTTTAGAAATACAAAAAATAGATTCACAAACAAAGAAGCCACTAGAAAATGTCACTTTTGAAATAAGAGATGAAAAACAAAATAAACTAGGAGAAGGTATTACTAACCAAAATGGAATTATTCGTTTAGATGGAATTTATCCACAAACTGTAACAATTAAGGAAATTAAAGTACCAGAACCTTATATACTTTCAAAAGAGGAAAAGCAAGTTACTTTGCAATGGGGAAAACTAGAAAGTGTTACGTTCGAAAATGAACGAAAAAAAGGAGATTTAAAAATTATTAAAGTAGATGCAGAAAACAATGAAATTACGCTAAAAAATGTAGAATTTAAACTTTTTGATAGCAAAGGAAAATTAGTACAAACGTTAGTTACAAATGAAAAAGGCGAGGCTCATGCAAATAATTTAGAAATTGGAACTTATACTCTAAAAGAAACCAAAACAAACGACAATTATGTATTAAATGAAAAAGAAATTACTGTGGAAATTAAATATGGAGAAGTAACTACATTAAAGTTAGAAAACGAAAGAATAAAAGGAAAAATCAAAATCATAAAAATAAGTGAAGACGACAATTTAAGAAATGGAAGATTGCAGGGAAGTCCAATTGAAGGAGTAATCTTTCAAATTTTAGATGAAAATAAAAAGGTAGTGCAAACGTTAATTACAAATGAAGAGGGAATTGCAATTAGTAAAGAATTAGAAAAAGGAATTTATACAATTCGAGAAGTAAAAACTCATTACGATTATGAAATGACAAATGAAGAATTTGAAGTAGAAATTATAGAACATGAAAGCACAAAAGAAATAACTATTACAAATATTTCAAAAAAACCAGAAGAGCCAAAACTTCCAAGAACAGGATTCTAAAAGATACTAAAATATATAAAAAATATAAAACTATATAGAAATATTAAAATATATAAGTACATAATAGCAATTCTATAAAAAGCTAAGAAATAACCTCCCTAATGTTTAAACATATAATAATAGTAAATAATATAGTTAAACATAAGAGAGGTGCTTTTTATTGAAATTAGGAATTGCTTTATCTGGCGGAGGTATTAGAGGAATTGCACATGCAGGAGTACTAAAAGCATTAGAGGATAATGAGATAAAAATTGATATAATAGGAGGAACAAGTTGCCGGAAGTATGATAGCAAGTCTATATGCTATGGGCTATAAACCACACTATATCTATCTTTTATTTAAAAGATATGCAAAAGAAATTACTTCTTTTCACACTGAACCAATATTGAAAGGAATAAAACAATATTTTTTTTATAAGAAGAAGGTTACAGGTCTAAAAGATGGAGAACCAATCGAAATACTATGCAATAAATTAGCATTAAAAAAAGGAATTAAAGAAATAAAACAAATACCAATGCCTATTGTAATACCAAGTGTAGACATTACAGAATCAAAGGAATATGTATTTACAAATCATGTTCCTGAAGAAGCCAAAGATAAATCTCAATACTTAACCAACATTAGCATAGGAAAAGCAGTAAGGGCAAGCAGTAGCTTTCCTGCTGTATTTAATCCATGTTTAATAGGCACACATGCTTTTATGGACGGAGGAGCATTAGACAATGTACCTGTTACAGAAGTAAGGAAGCAGGGGGCAGACAAAGTAATTGCAGTAAAATTTGATGCAGACCCTGTAGATGAAACAAGTAATATGATGGATATTATAATGAAGACCATTGATATTATGGGAAACAAAATTGCAGAAGAAAATTTAGAAAAAAGTGATATGGTATTAAGTGTTTATACAGATAAAGTAGGTTTACTGGACGTACAAAAGTTAGATAATTGTTATCAATATGGGTATGAGTGTGTAATAAAAAATATAAGAAAAATAAAAGAACTTTGCAAAGAATGATACATTTAAAGGATAATGCTTATTTAAATAAATAATGCTTATTTAAATAATGTTTATTTGAATAGATAACGCTTATTTGAACAAATAACGCTTATTTGAATAAATAATGTTTATCTGAATAAATAACGCTTATTTAAATAGATAATAGCTTGTAAAAGTAAAAAAATTATGCTATCATAATAGCTGTTAAAAAGAGAAACGTCAATATTTTTATAAGAAAGAGGAACAAAGATGATAGATATCTTGTTAGATACTATAATAGATAGCATAAAACTATTGCCTTTCCTATTTATTACTTATCTTATTATGGAATATATTGAGCATAAAACAGGAGAAAAGGCAAAGAAAATAATTCAAAAATCAGGAAAGTTTGGACCACTATTTGGAGGAATTTTAGGAATTTTTCCACAATGTGGTTTTTCAGCAGCAGCAGCCAATTTATATGCAGGAAAAGTTATTACTTTAGGCACACTAATTGCAATTTTTCTATCAACTTCTGATGAAATGCTTCCTATTTTAATTTCAGAAGCGGTTCCTGTTTCTATTATTATAACTATTTTAGCCATTAAATTGTTAATAGGAATAGTATCAGGCTTATTAATAGATATGATAGGACAAGCATTAAAAAAGAAAAAAGAAGATGCATTAGAGGAAGAAATAGGTCATATTTGCGAACATGAGCATTGCCATTGTGAAGAAGAAGGAATTTTAAAATCTTCTATAAAACATACTTTACATATTTTTATATTTATCTTTATCATTTCTTTATTAATAAACTTTGTAATTCATTTAATAGGAGAAGAAAATTTAGCAAATCTAATTTTAAATATGCCAGTAGTAGGACCAATCATTTCAGGTTTATTAGGAATTATTCCAAATTGTGCAGGGTCTGTTATTTTAACTCAATTATATTTAGAACAAGTAATTTCATTTGGCTCAATGATAGGTGGTTTACTAGTAGGCTCTGGAATTGGTATTTTAGTTTTATTCCGTGTGAATGAAAATAGAAAAGAAAATATAAAAATATTAGCCATATTATATGCAATCGGTGTTATTTCAGGAATTTTACTAGACTTATTAGTTATTTAGCTGAAATCTGTTGTTTTATAAATATTAAAAATATTTTTACGCTTTGAATTTATAAAAAGTTCAAGGCGCTTTTTTACTAATACAATTTTATATAGAAAAAATCAAATGAAAGCAAGAAAAATGTCAGAAAAAGGCGATGAAAAGTTCTTGCTTTTTTGCTATTTATGTGCTTTAATAGAACTATAAAAATAATATTGGGTTCAAAAAATTAATATCAAAAAATTGATTCTAAAAAAAATCAAGAAAAAAATAAAAAAGGGGAGAGAAAGGAGGTATTAGAAAAAATAACTTAACTTTTAAATTTATATTAATAATGTAGTAAAGATAGCGTAACAAACATAGGAGGTAAAATTTGCTAAAAATTACATACAAAGATTATCTAAAATATGAAGAATTTCAAAAGCAAAAAGAGGAACTAAGAAATAAAAAAGAAGAATTAAAAAAGAAGAACTACAAATATTTTAGTGAACGAAAAGAAACATATTTAGATGAATTATATGAATTAATGGAGCCAGAAGAAAAACAATGTATACTGAAAGAAGAGCCAGCAGAATATATCTATGACAAAAATAATGAACATGATAAAATAATTCGAGATATATTAATGACAAAAGAAGAAGCATTAAGTCTAATAAATAAAGCCCTAAAACCAAAACAAGAAATAAAGGAAGAAATAGAACTATATTCAAATAGATTTATTACAAGTAATTATCAAGATAGAGAATCTGATATTATATATAAAATAAAAGGTAAAAACATCTTTTTCTTAATAGAACATCAGTCAACAATAGACTATTCTATAGCATATAGAATGATGGAATATAGTATTGAAATTATGCGAGTTATAATAGATGAGAAGGAAAGAAAAAGAAAATCGTATAAATATCCATTAATAATACCAATTATCATTTATACAGGAGAAGAGAAGTGGAATGCAAAATTAAGTATGCAAGAGCTAAAAGAAGAAGCAAAATGGTATGAAGAAAAAGAAGAAATAAGTTTGGTAGATATTCACGCATATAGTAAAGAAGAACTATTAAAGGAAGATAATATATTATCAAAAGTAATGTTACTAGAAAAAAGTGAAAATTCAGTAGAGTTTGTAAAGAATGTAGAAGAAATATTAAAAGCAAGTAAAAATAAAAATTTAGAAAAAATAAAAGACATAATAAGATATAAAGCAGAGGGAATAATTGAGCAAGAACAGCTAGAAACAGTATTAAATAAAGTAAAGAAGGAGGAAAAAAGTATGACATTAGCAGAAAGGATACATGAAAATGAAAGAAAAGAAAGGTTAGAAATAAAATTACAAGCAATGAGAGAAGGTGAAATAAGGGGAGAAATACAAGGTAAGTTAGAAACGATAAAATTAACAATAAGAAGAATGCTAGCCTTAAATTTAGATGATAAAATAATACAAGAAGTAACAAAGGCTAATAAAAAAGAAATAGAAGAAATAAAAAAAGAGTTACTAGAAAAAAATAAAAATGTATGAAATAGAAATGTATAATAAGAAAATAGCAAAATTATGTAAAAAAGTTATTAGCTAAAAAGCCCTAATTCATTGTGCTTAACCAACTCCAAAGATATAATAAAACAAAATAGGAATAGGAGTTGAAAAAACAGATGAAAAGGGTGTTAGAAAAATCAAAAATAGGAAATAAAAATAGTAAAACTGAAAAAGTTCAAAACAAAAAAGAAAAGAGAGAAAAATCAATTCATGGAATTACTTTAGTTTCACTTGTAGTGACAATTGTAGTGTTAATCATATTAGCAGGAATAAGCTTAAACCTAACCTTAGGCGAAAATGGCTTATTTACTATGGCCAAAAAAGCAAAAGAGAATATAGAATTAGCACAAATAGAAGAGCAAACAAGAATGAATGAACTATATGATGAATTAGAACAAGGTGGGTATTATGAAAGCCCTGAAATAGGTGAATTAGAAGGAACAATAGATGACCTAAATGAAACAATAAAAAATTTAGAAGAACAGTTAGAAAGTGAAAAACAAGCAAAGCAAGGATTGCAAGATAATATACAAGAATTAAATGGACAGATAAGTACTTTGCAAGGACAAGTTAATCAACAAAAAACAGAAATAGAAGAAAAGCAAACAAGAATAAATGAATTAACAAGTCAAGTAGAAGAAGATAAAACAAACATAGCAGAAAAAGAAAAACAAATAGAAGACCTAAATAGACAAGTAGCACAGGGAGAAACAAATTTACAAGCAAAACAAGAGCAAATAGATGAATTAACAAAGCAAGTAGCGCAAAAACAAGCAGATATACAAAATAAAGAAGAGCAAATAAATGGTCTAAAAAGTGAAAAAAGTGAACTAGAACAACAAGTAGCAGCAAACGAAGCAACAATACAAGAGAAACAAAGTCAAATTAATAGCTTAAACGAACAGATAAAAACAAAAGATACACAAATAGCAAATCAAGAGCAACAAATAACACAATTAAATTCGAGTAAAACACAATTAGAAACTCAAGTAAATAGTTTAAAAACGCAATTAGCACAATCACAAAAAGAACTAAAAGATTTAAAAGAAAAAGAAGTATCAGTAAATATGGTAAATGTAGGAGATGCAACTATTCCAGTACCAAAAGGTTTCTACTATGTAGGAGGCACAAAAGCAAGCGGAGTAGTAATATCAGATGATGCAAGAGATGAAAACAAATATGCAAATCAAACAGATGTGCCAGCAGGAGTAACATATAATACAAATGGAACAGTTAATACTGAAAGCTCAGCATTAAAAGGCAACCAATTTGTATGGATACCAGTAGAATTAAATAATTATAAAAAAACAAAATGGACAAAAGATGATGGAACAGAATTTTTAGAAGCCGCAGGAACGGCAACATGGGAGAAACAAACATCTGGATTAGAACTTACACAAATAAAAAAATATGGTGGCTTTTATATAGGAAGATATGAGGCAGGAACAAGCCAAATCACTCTATCAACAAATGTAGATTTTGGAGCGGGGCATATAACAACAGATTCTAAAGATGACAATTTTTCTATACGTGATGGATTAGGTCATACAGTAACAAAAGGAAAAATTACTTGTAAAGCAGGCGAGATACCATATTATCATGCAGATTATTTCACAGCATTAGAATTATGTAATAGCATGTATAACAACTCAAATTATGTGCAAAGTGGCTTAATAACAGGGACAATGTGGGATACTATGTTAAACTTTATTGCAGAAAATAATAGAGATATAACAGAAAGCTACTGGGGAAATTATACTAATAATGATAAAGTAAAATATACAACAGGACAAGGAAGATTTTCATTAGTAACATTAAATGGTAATAATACAGGCTCTAATGAAGCCTTCACAAAAGCAGATAATCAATATCACCTTGCAATAAGAACCACAGCAAGTACAGAAAATGCAAAGAAAAAGAATTTATATGATATAGCAGGCAACTTATGGGAATGGACACAAGAAGTTGCTTGTCTAAATAGCGGAACTGTATCATACATGTTTCGTGGAGGTTCTTTTGACTGCATTTACTCTACCCGTCCTACATGCTACCGTGCTTTTAATGTTTCTAATGGTTCTTACATTAATCTTGGCTTCCGCCCTGTACTTTATATTAGATAAAATGAAAATTAACTAATGGTAACTCATAGTATTTAGTAAATTAATTATTCTCCTCTACTATTTCCTTTTCTTCTTCTAAAATAGAAGTACAATGAGGGCATCTAGTTGCTTGTATATTAATTTCGGAAAAACAATAAGGGCATACTTTTGTAGTAGGCTCTTCTTTTTCTGCTTCTTCCTCTTTTTCTATATGTTTTAATAAATTACTTTTTTCTAAATTTTCTTTTGCCTTATCATTTATTTTCTGAATCCAACGAATAGCAATAAAAATAGAAAAAGCAATAATGAAAAAGTCAACAACAGTAGTAATAAAAGAGCCATATTTAATAGAAGAATTTCCAACAGTAAGAACTAAATCAGAAAAATCAACCTTCCCTGTAAAAATAGCAATAGCTGGCATAATCAAGTCATTTACTAAAGAAGTAACAATCTTTTGAAAAGCACCACCAATAATAACACCAATTGCCATATCCATAATATTGCCTTTTAAAGCAAATTCTTTAAATTCTTTTAACATTTCTTTTACTCCTTTTTTTATAAAATCTTATGCGTTAGTTGTAGTATGTTAATGCTTCATCTATAAAAAATCATAGTATAAAACAGCAAAAAAGTCAACAAAGGTATAAAAAAGAAACGAAAAAGGCACAATATACTAAATATAAAAAAAGCCAAAAAATATTCAAATATAAAATATAAATCAAATTTTGTGCTTTGGAAAGGAAGAAAAAATGAAAATATCATGGATAAAACAAGAAAAAGACAATAAAAATTTTGCAATTGCAGAAAGACTAGGTATGGAGGTACATCGACTTAAAAATCCAGAAGAAGTAGATAAAACAATGGAAGAATTAGTAAAACAAAATTATCATACTATTGTATTATCAAACGAAATAGCAGGATTTTCTGAAGACATCATAAAAAAATATCAAAATAGCCAAGATGTAAATATTATAATTAGTCCAAGAAAAATATTGTAATAAAAACCAAAAAGCAACATAGGTTATCCTAAAAGAAATAAAAAATAATTATAATTCTTTTTCAAATAAAAGTAAGCCAAAGGGAAGGAATGATAGTAAGTATGAATTTGCTATACAACGAGGAAGAAAATGAGCAAAAAAATGACTTTGTGCAGGAACTAAGTTACTATCTTGGGCAAGAAAGAAAAAATCAAAATGAAATGGAAATTGTATTTTTATGTATTGGAACAGATAGAATGATAGGAGATTGTTTAGGACCTTTAGTAGGAACAGGACTGCAAGAAAAAATGGCACCATATAACATTTCAAATATTACAATATATGGAACATTAAAAGAAAATCTATGTTATACCAATATAAAAGATGCGTTAAAAATAATAGAAAAAAATCATAAAAATTCTTGTGTTATTGCTATAGATGCAGCTCTTTCCCAAGAAGAAAATATAGGAAAAATATTTGTAAAAAAAGAAAAAATACACTTAGGAAAAGGACTTTATAAATCAAAAATAGAAGTAGGAAATATTTCAATAAGGGCAGTAGTAGGGAAAAATTATAAACTATCAAAATACAATTTTGCAAGTCTTCAAAATGTCTCTTTAAATGAAGTAATAAGGCTATCTGAAATATTAGTAGATGGAATTTATGAAGTAATAAAATATATATAAAAAAGTATAATCTCACCAAAAATGGAAAAAATCTATATAAATAAATTTGAAAGGAAATGAATTTATATGGATACAAATACAATGAAAAATATTGTAATTTTAAGAGATTTACCTTCTAATATGGTAGAAGAAGCATTTGTTGTATTTAAAGATAATGTAAAAATACATAAGAAAGAAAAAATAGAAAAAAATAAAACAACAGAAAAAGAAGAAAAACCAAAAACAAAAGAATATATTATAAAAGAAGCCGAAATGATAGTACAAGACTACATTACGAAAATAGATAAAAAAGAATATGAATTGGGGAACTCTAATAAAAAACTAAAAGAAAAATACAAAAGACTAAAGGCACTAACAATTTTTTTAGCCATGTTTAGTGCATTAAGCGTATTTTCTATGATATTAAGGTGAACACAATTGTCATTTAGGATAGCCATTTCTTTTTTATATAGTAGGAAAGTTCTCCTTGAAGGAAAATTTTCCGCAAACGATAAATATAGCGAGCCTAAGATTTTTAAAAAAAATTCATTTACTAGAAAGTCTTAGCCTTGCTTTTTTTATTGGTGTTTTAAAAAATTTTTTCACAGGTTTTGTGAAAAATAATTTTTAAGGCATAAAAGAAAAAAACAGGAATATAAATGAATAAGCAAAGAAAAACCAAGGAAGAGGTGGAAGGTTTGGAAAGAACCCTAAGTGCAGAAGAACGAATAAGAAGAGCAGAAGAAATTTATCAAAGAAGAAAAATGCAAGGTGGCGTACGTGTTCCAAGTAGTAATGTAAATAGTAAACCAAAAGTAGAATATAGTCTATTTAAAAAACTTATTCTACAAATTGCCATCTGCCTATTAATTTATTTTATTTTTTATTTAATTAAAAATTCAAACTATATTTTTTCAGAAAATGTCATTAGTAAAACAAAAGAATTTTTATCCTATGACATCAATTTTCAAAATGTATATAAGCAGGCAGAAGAATATTACAACAACAATATAAAAGCATTTCTATTACAAAAAGATGAAAATACAGAACAAAACGCAGAACAAGAAAATCAAACAGACAACGAACAAGAACAAAACAATAGCCAAGCAAATGAACAACAAGCAAATGAGCAACTAGAAGAAAATGGACAAGAAAATAATGAACAGGTAAATAACGAGAAAGCAAATAATATAGAAGAAAGCAATGAAATAGTAGAAGGAGGAATTGGTGGAGGAGAAGAAGGAGAAGAACTTCTAGCAAATGAAACTATAGTAGCATCAACAAGTCAGCAAGAAAACAATCAAGCAGTAGAAGAGGTTCAATTATCACAAATGGAAATTGATGCAAATGATATAAAAAACAATTATAGTATAATATTGCCACTAAAAGGAACCATTACTTCTCGTTTTGGACCAAGAGAACCAACAGATATTGTATCTGCAAATCATGCAGGAATTGATATAGCAGCTAATGCTGGAACTATTTTTACAGCTGCTATGGAAGGAAAAGTAACTTGTGTTTCTACAGAAGGTGGCTATGGAAATCATGTTTATATAGAAAAAGACGATGTAATTACTCTATATGCCCATTGCCAAGCAATTTACGTAAAAGAAGGAGATACAATTGCACAAGGACAACAAATTGGCGAAGTAGGAGAAAGTGGCAATGCAACTGGACCACATTTACATTTTGAAGTGCGAAAAGCAAATCGAGTAGTAAATCCAGAACTAATCTTATCTTTCGCATAAAATAGAAAGGAAACTAAAAAGTGAAAATACGATTACATTTGAAAATATTTATTTTTATAGCCATTTTTATTGTTACAAGGCAAATTGAAATTTATGGCGTGTTAATGCTTTTTGCAGTTCTTCACGAATTAGGACATATGCTTGCAGGTCTTATTTTAGGCTTCAAGCCAAATAGTTTAGAAATTATGCCACTTGGACTTTCCATTGGTTTTGAAAGTAAAGTAGAAAATGTAAATAAAAAAATAAAAAATGGAACTATGCTTACCCTAAAAAAGATTATTATTGCTACAGGTGGACCGCTTACTAACCTACTTTTTATTCTTTTATTTTCCATTTTTCCAATTTCAATATGGAACATAGATAGAACGCTAATCATTTATGCAAATATTTTACTTGCTATCTTTAATCTAATTCCAATTTATCCAATGGACGGCGGAAGAATTTTAAAAGGAATTTTACATATTTTATATGGAAGGAAAGAAGCCTATGATTATATACATACAATTTCATATTTTACAATTTGCTTTTTAACTATTTTCTGTAGTATTGCTATTTTATATTGGAAAAATGTTGCAATTCTACTTATTTTAGCTTATCTTTGGTACTTAGTAATTGCAGAAAATAAAAAATATCAAAAGAAAAAGAAACTATATGAAAGCATGATAAAAATAGAAGAAAAAGAAGTAAGTAATGTAAACTAGAGCTACTTTTTATTGACAGATTCGCTTTTCCGTGAGATAATAGGATAAGTTTAAACTAGGAGAAATAGTGTAATTTCCCTATACTTGCATCGGAAAGGAATTATAGTTACTATGGAAATAGAAAAAGTAAAAGCTTCAATAGAAGCCATTTTATTTGCTTGTGGAAGAGAAGTAGAAGCAAAAGAATTAATGTCTGCGCTAGAATTAAGTAGTGAAGACTTAATGGCAATTATTGAAAGTATGAAGGAAGATTACGAAAAACAAAATAGAGGAATAGAAATAATAAAAGTACAAAATGCATTTCAATTAACTACAAAAAAAGAATATTATGAATATATCTATCCTATATTTGACAAAAGAAGTAAGCCAAACTTATCAAATGCAGCTTTAGAAGTGTTGGCTATCATTGCATATAATCCAAACATTACTAAAGCAGAAATAGAAGCCATTCGTGGAGTAAGCTCTGACGGAACTATGTATAAACTATTAGAATATAACTTAATTGAAAATGTAGGAAAAGCAGATCTACCTGGAAGACCTGGAATGTATTGCGTTACAAAAGACTTCTTAAAAATGTTTGGACTAACCAACTTAGACGAATTACCACAACTACCAAAATATAAATTAGATGAAAACAGGCAAATTGTTATTGATGATATTCTTGAGGCTCCAATGCCCGAAAGGGACAATGTAGAAAGAGAAGAGCAAGAAAAACAAAATAGGCAAGAAGGCGCAGAAGAACAAGAAGAACAAGAAAAACAAGAAGAACAAAAAGAAATAGAAGGACAAGAATAAAAAGAGGAGATAAAAGAAAATGAGTAATGAAAAAGATTTCGTAAAAGAAATAACAAATATAGAAGAAGACTTTGCAAAATGGTACACCGACATTGTACTAAAAGCAGACTTAGCAGACTATACAGATACCAAAGGTTGTATAGCCATAAAACCTTATGGCTATGCAATTTGGGAAAATATTCAAAAATATGCAGATGAAAAATTTAAGCAAGTAGGAGTAAAAAACGTATATTTTCCAGTGCTAATACCAGAAAGTTTGCTAGAAAAAGAAAAAGACCATGTAGAAGGCTTTGCACCAGAAGTAGCATGGGTAACCATTGGTGGAGAGGAAGAATTAGATGAAAAGCTATGTATTAGACCAACCTCAGAAACCATGTTTTCAACATTATATGCAAAATGGCTAAAATCATGGAGAGACCTACCATTTGTTTATAATCAATGGTGCAATGTATTAAGATGGGAAAAAGAAACAAGACCATTCTTACGTTCCAGAGAATTCTTATGGCAAGAAGGACACACCATTCATGAAACAGAAAATGAAGCAAAAGAAAGAACACTTCAAATGTTAGATGTATATGCAGATATTATAGAAAACTTACTTGCAATTCCAGTACTAAAAGGAAGAAAAACTAAAAAAGAGCAATTTGCAGGGGCAGAAGCAACATACACAGTAGAAACCCTAATGCATGATGGTAGAGCACTTCAAGCAGGAACGTCTCACTACTTTGGACAAAACTTTACAAAACCATTTAATATTACGTTCCAAAATCGTGAGGGAAAAGAAGAATATCCATATCAAACTTCATGGGGAATTAGCACAAGGTTAATAGGTGCAGTTATTATGGCACATGGAGATAATAGAGGGTTGAAACTACCACCAAAAGTAGCGCCAATTCAAGCAGTTATTGTACCAGTTGCTATGCACAAAGAAGGAGTAAAAGAAAAAGCACAGGAACTATATGAAAGCTTAAAAAACAACTATCGCATGGAAATAGACACAAGAGAACAAGTATCTCCAGGTTTCAAATTTAATGATTGGGAACTTAGAGGAGTGCCAGTTAGAATTGAACTTGGACCACGTGACATAGAAGCAAATAAATGCATAGTAGTAAGACGTGACATAGCTGAAAAAATAGAAGTAAATTTAGAAGAATTACCTACAAAATTACAAGAAATCTTAGAAGCAATTCAAAACAACATGTATAACGAATGTAAACAAAGAGTAATTTCAAAAACAACAATAGCAACAACATTAGAAGAATTTATAAAAAACATCAACGAAAACCAAGGATATGTAAAAACAATGTGGTGTGGAGATGAAGAGTGTGAAAACAAAATAAAAGAAGCAACAGGAGCACACTCAAGATGCATTCCATTTGAGCAAGAAAAAATATCAGATACCTGTGTATGCTGTGGAAAAAAAGCAGACAAAATGGTAATCTGGGGAAGACAATACTAAAAAATATTTATTTGCTACGGAAAAATGGCTGTAGAAACTAGAATAGTTTTTACAGCCACTTTTCATTCTTAAAAAATTAACTAAAATTAACTAAAATTAACTATGAAGCAATTGCCTAATTGCATGATAAAGATAAGGCTTATATTCTTCAATAGGAAGTGGTTCATTTTCCAAAATAGAAGTAAAAGAAGTAGAGCTAACAAGCTCAATAATCATAAATAAAGTAACTTCAGGATTTTCTAAAGCAATCTTATTTCTTTCAATTCCCTTTAAAAACAAAAAATAAATACTATCTTCCTTTTTGTCAGTATTATCATATAACTTTAAAATAGACTTATTATAAATACCCCAAGACAAATTCTTAGAGATAAACTTTAAAAGAGTAGGCTCTTTCTTAAATTCATCAATAATATAGTTAATAATAAAAATAATTTGGTCAGAAAAATTTTCAATATAATTTTTACGAAGCTCTTTCAAAGCATCACTAAACAATTTCTCTGATTTTTTAGTTATTAAAATATTTTGAATCTCATATTTATCCTTAAAATAAAGATAAAAAGTACCTTTAGCAACATTTGCACGATCTACAATTTCTTGAATAGAGGTATTTTTTATTCCCTTCTCTGTAAAAAGTTCAAAAGCAGTATCTAACAAACGTGATTTTTTATCTTTTTCCATTTCTTCTTTCATATAAAATTCATTCCTTTCCTATTCCAGTTATAAAGCACACGCATAATGAAAGAATATTTTTTATACTTTCATTATTGCACAAACTAGACGATTAGTCAATAAAAAAATTAGAAATTTTTATTAGCAAATAAGTATAAAAAATCTTTTATACAATATAAAATAAATAGGAATTTTTATGCATTTTTGGGAATAAATTAAAAAATATAAAAAAATTTCAAATAATGTATTGACTAATGGTCATTTTGGTATTATAATTAAAAATGACCGTTGGTCATAAAGAAAGGAGAATGAAAATGAAACACATAGCAGAAGCAATTTGTAAGCACAGAAAAATCATTTTAATCATCAGTCTGTTGCTACTCATTCCATCTATATTAGGAATAAAAGCAACAAGAATCAATTATGACATTTTAGTTTATTTGCCAGAAGACATAGAAACTATACAAGGAGAAAAAATTCTATCAGAAGATTTCGACATGGGAGGATTTTCTGTTGTCATACTTGACAATATGAAGCCAAAAGAAATATTAAAATTAGAAGACAAAATCAAACAAATTGACAATGTAGAAAAAGTAGTTAGCATAGCAAACATAGTAGGAACAGAAATTCCAAAAGAAATGTTACCAGAAGAAATACAAGAACTTGCCTATGAAGGTGATAAAACAATAATGTTAGTTACCTTTAAAGAGCAAATCTCAGCAGATGCTACTATCAAATCTGTAGAAGAATTAAGAGAAATAACAGATGAAAGATGCAAAATTAGTGGTATGACAGCAACTGTTTTAGATACTAGAAACTTATCTAATTCAGAAATTGTAATTTATGTTGTAATTGCTGTAATACTTTGCTTAATCATCTTACAACTAGCATTAGACTCTTACTTTGCTCCTATTTTATTATTGCTAAACATAGGAATTGCAATTTTATATAATATGGGAAGCAACGTATTTTTAGGAGAAATATCATATATTACAAAAGCAATTAGTGCTGTTTTACAATTAGGTGTTACAATGGACTTTGCAATATTCCTATACCATAGTTATAAAGCAGAAAAAGAACTAACTGCGAGTAAAGAAGAAGCAATGGCAAATGCTATTACCAAAACATTCAGCTCAGTTCTTGGAAGCTCATTAACAACAATTGCAGGCTTCTTAGCATTATGTAGTATGAACCTAACTTTAGGAAAAGATATTGGTATAGTTATGGCAAAAGGTGTATTACTAGGAGTTATTAGCGTAGTAACCGTTTTACCAACTATGATATTAACCTTTGATAATTTAATTGAAAAAACAAAACATAAAGAAATATTACCAAAATTTACAATAGTAAAAAATTTCATTATGAAGCATTACATCGCAATTGCTATTCTATTTGTAATAATACTACCAATTGCTTACTATGGATATTCACACACAGAAATTTACTATAACCTAGACAAATCTTTACCAAGTGATTTAGACAGTGTTCAGGCCAACACTTCATTAAAAGAAGACTTTAATATGGTATCCATGGAAATGCTATTAGTAGATAAAAATATTCCAGAATATAAAGTAAATGAAATGACAGAGAAAATAGAAAATATGGACGGAATAGAATGGGTACTTAGCTATTCAAAACTAGGCAGCATGGGAATTCCAAAAGAAATTTTACCAGAAGAAATAAGCAGTATGCTACAAAACGACACATATCAAATGATTTTAATCAATTCAAAATATGAAATGGCAACAAATGAATTAAATGCACAAGTAGAAAAAATAAATGAAGTAGTAAAACAATATGACGAAAACGCAATTCTAGCAGGTGAAGGACCTTTAATGAAAGACTTAGTAGAAATTAGCAATCATGACTTTAATAGTGTAAATACAGTTTCAATTGCAGTAATATTTGTCATTATGATATTTGTATTAAAATCAGCAAGTCTTCCTATTATATTAATGTGCGTAATTGAATTTGCTATATTTATAAATATGGGTATCCCTTATTATACAGGAACAATCTTACCATTCATTGCATCAATAGTAATTGGAACAATTCAACTTCGGAGCAACCATCGACTATGCTATTTTAATTACTAATAAATATTTAGTAGCAAAAAGTCAAGGAAAAGACAAAAAAGAAGCGGTATCAGAAGCATTAGGAACATCAATTGGTTCAATTGTAGTAAGTGGATTATGCTTCTTTGGAGCAACCTTTGGCGTAGGAGTTTACTCAAAAATTGAAATGATTGGTGCATTATGCAACTTAATGGCAAGAGGAGCTATCATTAGTATGATTACAGTTATTTGCGTATTACCAGCATTCTTAATGATTTTCGATGGACTAATTACAAAAACAACGAAGAAGATAAAAAATTAAAAAAAGATATAAGTAGATTTTTAAATAAATTGAGAAAGGAATGAATTTTATTATGGATATAAAATTTAAAAAAGTAGTTTCAACCATATTATTAGGAACAATGTTTACCTATACTTTACCAGTTTTGGCTTATACAAAAGAGGAAAGTGTATATTCTAAATTAGATGCAAATGGAAAGGCATATCAAACAATAGTAAGTGACCACTTAAAAAATACTGAAAAAGAAAGTGTTTTACAAGACTTATCAGACTTAATGAATATTGAAAATGTAAGTGGAGATCAAGAATTAAAACAAGAAAATAATACTTTAACTTGGCAAGCAGAAGGAGAAGACATTTATTATGAAGGAGAAACAGAAAAACAATTACCAATTGAATGCCAAGTTACCTATGAATTAGATGGAGAAGAAGTTTCAAAAGAAGAAATCGTAGGAAAAAGTGGAAATGTAAAAATAACACTTCATTTTACAAATCATGAACAAAGAGAAGTTACTATCAATGGAAGAAAACAAACCATGTATGTACCTTTTGTAGTAGCAATAGGAACTATTATTGATAATGAAAATAATAAAAACATCACAATTACAAACGGAAAAATAATAGATGATGGAACCAAAACAATGGTATTTGGTGTTGCTATGCCAGGAATGCAAGAAAATTTAGCCATATCAGAAAGCCAATTTGAAATTCCAGAATCAGTAGAAATCTCAATGGAAGCAAAAGACTTTGAAAGCAATGCAATTTACATCTTTGCTACTCCAAAAGTATTTGAAGAAAAAGACTTAGATATATTTGATAAATTAGACGGTTTATATGCTAAAATGAACACACTTTCAACTTCTATGAATCAAATAGAAGAAGGAGCAAATACATTAAAAGAAGGAACAAATACTTATTACGAAAAATCACAAGAATTCAATAATGCTGTAGGACAAATTGCAGGTGGTGCTAGTACATTAAATAAAAGTTATAAAGACTTA
>CANQFS010000018.1 GCA_947599825.1 uncultured Clostridia bacterium | reverse complement strand
CTAGATTATGAAATAGAAAAAACAAAAGAAATTGAAGAATTAAGTACAAAATGGAAAATAACAGAAGTAAGCACAGGTAAGCAAATAGTGTTGACAGATGTATTAGAATTTTATATAATTGAGATACCAAAAGCAAGGGAGATACTAAAAAAAGACCCCAATAATAAATTAGCACAATGGGTAATGTTTTTAGATAATCCTAACGAAAGTGAGGTATCAAAAATAATGAATGAGAACGAAGAAATAAAAGAAGCAATGAATGAATTAGAAAAAATAAGTAAAGATAAAGAATTAAAAAGAGTAGCAGAATTAAGAGAAAAAGCAATAAGAGATGAGAAAAGCGGGCTAAGGTATGCAAGAGAAGATGGCTTGAAGGAAGGTCTAGAAAAACGGACTAGAACAACGGAAAAAAAGAACGGCATGAAAGAAACAGAAATAAAAATAGCAAAAAAATTAAAACAAGAAAATATGTCTATTGAAAAAATATCAAAAATAACAGGATTAACAAAAGAAGAAGTAGAAAAATTATAATATATTTATTATTCTAAAATACTTTTTTATAATATAAAAATAAAACATAAATATTTTACAATACAAAAGACGACAAAAACTGTCGTTTTTTTGTTTGGCCTTTTCGTTCCATTTTTGAACGCTGGAAACACCTTTTTTATATAGTATGAAAATTCTACTTAAAGGAAGACAACTGTATAAAAACATTACCTGTTCTATAATGAATATAAAAAGGTGATATTCCTATTGAATAAATTGAAAACATATAGTATAATAGGCAAGAAAGCACTACAGGTAAATGAGATAAATCATTACACTGTGTGAAAAAATGGAAAGGAATGTAAAAAGTATATGTTTGACAAATTAGAAACAGTAGAAAAGCGTTATGAAGAATTAACAGCCAAAATTAGTGACCCAGAAGTCATTGCAAGAACAAATGAATGGCGCGAATATATGAAAGAACATGCAGAAATAGAACCAGTTGTGCAAAAATATAGAGAATATAAAAAAGCAAAACAAGCTTATGAAGAAGCAAAAGAAATGATGAATGACCCAGAAATGAAAGACTTAGCAGAAGAAGAAATGTTATCAAACAAAGAGCTAATGCCAAAAATAGAAGAAGAATTAAAAATACTATTAATACCAAAAGACCCAGACGACGACAAAAACGTCATATGTGAAATCCGTGGTGGAGCAGGAGGAGAAGAAGCAGCCCTATTTGCAGGAACACTATTTAGAATGTATAGTATGTATGCAGAAAAAAAGCATTGGAAACTAGAAGTAGTAAACGAAAATGAAACAGGTCTAGGAGGTTACAAAGAAATATCATTTATGATAACAGGAAAAGGAGCCTTCAGTAGACTAAAATTTGAAAGTGGAGTACACCGTGTACAACGTGTACCAGACACAGAAAGTAGTGGAAGAATTCATACATCAACAGCAACAGTTGCCGTACTTCCAGAAGTAGAAGATGTAGAAATAGACATCAACCCAGCAGACATCAAAATGGAAGTATATAGAGCATCAGGAGCAGGAGGACAACACGTAAACAAAACATCATCTGCAGTAAGACTAATTCACGTTCCAACAGGAATAGTAGCAGAATGTCAAACAGAACGCTCACAAGTACAAAACAGAGAATATGCCATGAGACTACTTCGTTCACGTTTATACGAAATCGAAAAACAAAAAAGAGACAGTGAAATAGCAAACGAAAGAAAAAGCCAAGTAGGTTCAGGAGATAGAAGCGAAAAAATTCGTACTTATAACTATCCACAAGGTCGTATAACAGACCATAGAATCGGTTTCAACGTATATCAATTTGAAGACTTCCTAAATGGAAACTTAGACGAAATGATAGACAACCTAATTGCAGCCGATAGAGCCGAACGTCTAAAAGGCGAAGAATAAAAACCTAGAAAATTTAGGGGGCAGGGTTAAAATTACCAAATCGTGTATAACTTTAAAAATAAGATAGCTAGAAAAAATTAAAAAAGTAGCAAAAAGCATAAAATTTAAGTAATAAAAAAATAAGATAGCTAGAAAAAATTAAAAAAGTAGTAAAAAATATGGAATTTTAAGTAATAAAAAAATAAGAATAAAAATAAGCCTTAACAATAAAATAGTAAAAAGAAAATATATAAGGAGTGTTACAATTGGAATATTTAATAAAAACAACACTAATAGGCTTATTTTTTGGAACTTTTGGAACAACAATAGGAGGCATAATAGGAGTATGCTTCAAAAAAACATCAAATAAATTCTTAAGTTTTGTTCTAGCATTTGCCTCTGGCTTAATGCTAGCCATTATCTGTTTCGACTTAATACCAGAAGCAATGGAAATGGCAAGTATCTTAAACGTGCTAGTTGGCATTATGTTTGGGGTTCTTACCATGATTATCTGTGACATTCTAGTACAAAACAAATTTAATAAAAATCCAGTAAGAAAAAATACAGCAAGTAGCCTATTAAAAACAGGAATAATAGTTAGCATAGGTCTTGCTTTGCATAACTTTCCAGAAGGTTTAGCCATTGGATCAGGATTTGGTGCTTCCATAACATTAGGCTATTCACTTGCAATAGCAATTTGTCTACATGACATACCAGAAGGAATATCCATGGCAGTTCCAATGAAAAATGGCGGAATGGGAAAAATAAAAGTAGTCATCTACGTCATACTATCTGGAGTAACAACAGGAATAGGAGCCTTCTTTGGAGCATTAGTAGGCGGAATTTCAAAAGAAATAATCAGCATGTGTTTAAGCTTTGCAGCAGGAGCTATGTTATACATCGTGTCAGGAGAACTAATGCCAGAATCAAATAGTTTGTACCGTGGCAGAATGACAGCAGTAGGCAACATATTTGGCTTCCTACTAGGCATGCTAGCGATGTCTCTCTGATGATGCATTGGTGTACCATTGGGTACCATTAGGGACGTTTCCTAAAGGTACATTGCTAAGATATTTAAAGTAAATTAGAAAAAAAGCACCTTAAATTTTATTTTTTAGCGTTATTTTAGGTATTATCAACTAAAATAACGTTTTTTCACTAAATGTACCTTTAGGAAACGTCCCTAATGGTACTAAATAAAAGCAAGAAAGGGATATTAAAATTATGAAAATTATGTTTATATGTACAGGAAATATATGTAGAAGTGCAATGGCAGAAGGAATGCTAAAAAAAATGTTGCAGGAAGAAAAAATAGAAGCAGAAATTTGTTCTTGTGGAATTTATGCAGAAACAGGAGATGAAGCAACATATAATGCAATTGATGCTATGAAAGACTATAATGTAGACATTACAACTCATAAAGCTACCAATATTAGAGACTCAAAAATAAAAGAAATGGATATAATTTTGTGTGCAACAAACAATCACAAGCAAAGCGTACTATATTTATACCCAGAACTAAAAGGAAAAGTCTATACTATGAAAGAATATGTAGGAATAGATAAAGATATGCAAGACTTAGACATTAAAGACCCTTGGGGTTATGATTTAAATGTATACAAGCATTGCGCAAAAGAAATACAAGAATGTTTAGAAAAAATAGTAGAAAAACTAAAAAAATAATAAGAACAAATTTTTTGTAAAAATTTTAAATGTTCGCTAGACAAAGAACGAAAAATAAGATAGACTATGTAACATAGAAAATGAGAAAAGTAGATGCAATAGTTATTATTTTGAGCAAAAGCAAATAAAACAATAAAAAACACATCTGTAACTTTGCCCGTTTCGATGTGTTTTTACATATTAAATAGGCAACCACGTTTGTGGTTTCTCATTTTCTACCTATATTATATAACAAATAACAAGCTATGTCAATATATAATAAAGTAGTAAAAACTATTATACTTTTTCGAAAATCTAGAAAGGAATGAAACAAAAATGCAAGAACTAATAGAAGGATTAAACAATAAACAAAAAGAAGCAGTGCTAGAAACAGAAGGGCCATGCCTTGTCATTGCAGGAGCGGGAAGCGGAAAAACAAAAGTGCTAACTCATAAAATTGCATATCTAATAGCAGAAAAAAACATTGCACCATGGAACATATTAGCCATCACCTTTACGAACAAAGCAGCCAACGAAATGAAAGAAAGAATTGAAAAATTAGTAGGAGATGCAGCAAAAAATATATGGATGGGAACCTTTCACTCTATTTGCGTGCGCATATTAAGAAAATACATAGACCGCATAGGCTTTGATTCTTCTTTCCTTATATTCGATACTTCAGACCAAAGAACGCTAATGAAAGAATGTTTAAAATCACTTAACATAGATGACAAAATGTTTACGGATAGAAGCGTCCTAGCCGAAATAAGCAATGCCAAAAACGAAATGCTTGAGCCAAAAGCATACTGTGTAAAATATGCAGGAGACTTTCGAAAAGAAAAAATAGGGGAAATCTATGCATTATATCAAAAACGTCTAAAAGAAAACAATGCCTTAGATTTTGACGACATCATCAATTGCACAATAAAAATATTAACAGAAAATCCAGATGCTTTAGAGTACTATACAGACAAATTTAAATATGTATTAGTAGATGAATATCAAGACACCAATAAAGCACAATTTACCTTAGTAACCATACTTGCATCAAAATATGGAAACATCACTGTAGTAGGAGATAACGACCAAGGAATATATAGCTTTAGACGGAGCAGACATTTCGAATATTCTAAACTTTGAAAAAGACTTTCCAGGAACAAAAATCATCAAACTAGAGCAAAACTATCGTTGCACGCAAAATATATTAAAAATAGCAAATGCAGTCATCAAAAACAATGAAGTAAAATACGACAAAAAATTATGGACAGAAAACGAAGAAGGAAATCTTCCATGCATCTACCAAGGAGACGACGAATATGACGAAGCAAGGTATATTGTAGAGCAAATAAACCATTTAAAAAGAGAAGAAAAATTTGAATATTCCGATTTTGCTATTCTATATCGTATGAACTCTCAATCAAGAGCAATAGAGGACATCTTAAGAAGAGAAGACATTCCATACAAAATAGTAGGTGGACTAAAATTCTATGAAAGAAAAGAAATAAAAGATGCCATTAGCTATTTGCGTTTAATTGCAAATCCGTCAGACAACATTTCTTTAAAAAGAGTAATTAACGAGCCAAAGCGTGGCATTGGAAAAACAAGCTTAGACAATATCGAAGAAATCTCCTATCAAACAGGACTTTCAATGTATGAAGTAATCAAAAAAGCAGGAGAGTATGGTCTAAATCGAGTAGCTGCAAATGCAAAAGAATTCATCGACCTAATCGAAGAAATGAGGCAAAGGCAAGAAGAATTAGAAATTTCAGAATTACTTCAAATGGTATTAAAGCAAAGTGGTTATATAAAAGCCTTAGAACTAGAAAACACAGTAGAAGCAGAAAGTAGGCTTCAAAACATAGAAGAATTAGTAACAGTAGCAATGGAATTTGAAGAAGAATTTGTAGATAATTCCCTAAATGAATTCCTAGAAAGCATTAGTTTGTCAAGCGACATTGATAGTTTAGAAGATACAGACAATAGTGTCACCTTAATGACATTACATAGCGCCAAAGGGCTAGAATTCCCAGTTGTATTTTTAGTAGGAATGGAAGAAGGAATCTTCCCTGGTTATAAATCTATTGGCGAACCAAAAGAGCTAGAAGAAGAAAGACGTTTGTTTTATGTAGGAATTACAAGAGCAAAGCAATATTTGCACCTAACCTGTGCAAAGCATAGAACAATATTTGGCTCTACCAGTTACAATGCAATTTCTCGTTTTGTAAGAGAAATACCAGAAGAAAATCTAGAAGGCTATGAAGACTTAGAAAGTAAGCAAGAAGAAACCTTTGAAGACAGTAACTATGGTTGGTCTTATGGAACAAATTATGCAGGAAAAGTAAAAACGTATAAATTTGAAGAATCAAAAAATGCTTATGCAGTAGCATCAAGCATAGCAAATAATTCTTCAAATACAATAGGAAACAAAACAACCGGAAATACAAATGGTTTTGTCTTTCGAACAGCAGAAAGCTTCTTAAATTCTTTAAACAAACCAACACAAGAAGTAGATATTTCAAAATACAAAGAAGGAATGAGAATATATCATAAAAAATTTGGGGAAGGTACAATAAACAGCATTGAGCAAGAAGGAGAAGATGCAAAAGTAGATATCAACTTCGACAAAGCAGGACATAAACGTTTAATGGCAAAATATGCAGGCTTAGAAATTATAGGATAAAAACAAATACAATAAAATAAAAGAATATATATTCAATCCAAACAAAACAGGAAGGAATGAAATTAAATATGAAAAAAATAATGGTAGATATGGACGATGTAATATGTGATGGAGGCTTCCTAAGTTTAGTGAATCAATTTTTAGGAACAAATTATCAAAAAGGAGACATTAAAACATACTATATTCAAGATTTAATACCAAAAGAAAAATATCCAGAATGGACGGAATTTTTTAACACAAAAAACGTATATGACTTTTGTGAAATGCTTCCAAATATGTACGAAGTATTAGAAAAATTATCTAAAAAATACGAAATCTATATTGCAACAGCTTACATATTCCGTGACAATGAAGAATATTCTGCTAATAATCTAAAAAATAAATTTGAATATTTGTATGAACATTTACCATTTATTTCACCAGATAATTATATATTCACTACTAATAAGGAAATCATTGATTGTGACATAAAAATAGATGATAAATTATCAAACTTAGAAGGAAAAGCAGAAACAAAGCTATTATTTACTGCATATCACAATAAAGAAATAACACAGGAAGAACTAGAAAAACAAGGAGTACTTCGTGTAAATAGCTGGAAAGAAATTGAGGCATTGTTATATAAATAGCGAAAAATATAGTGAATATAAAATACTATGTAATGGTAAAATAACAAATAAAAATAGCAATAAGTAAAAATTTAGCATAAAAATATAATAAATGTAATAGAATAAAATAGACCAAGTTCTTTTAAACAAAAGAAACTTGGTCTATTTTAGCATCATTGCGTTAGTGATAAAATTTAAATAAAATCAAGTATAAAACAACAAAAAAAGGAAACACTAATAACAAAATGTGAAAAGAAAGGAAGAAAAATATGGCAAACCTAACACAAATAGAATTACAAAACTTAAGACACCTAATAGGAGTGCACGAAACCTCATACCAAAAACTAAACACTTACGCATCACAAGCCGTAGACCCACAAATTAAGCAAATGTTTACAAAATCAGCCCAAGATGCCCTAAACACAAAACAAAAACTAATGTCATTTTTAAATAACTAAAAATGTACCTTTGGGAAAGTACCTTTGGGGACGTTTCCTAAAGAGACATTGATAAGATATTTAAAATAAAGTAAAGCAAATCAACAGAAAATTTCGTTTTTTAACGTAATTTTAAGTGTCATCGCCAAAAACAAAGATATTTCAAAAAAGGATAAAACATTACAACAACATGAGTAGGAGCAAAATAAAAAGGAGAAAGGAGAAAAAATGGACGAAAAAACCATGGTAAACGATATTTTAAATAATGTAAAAGCAAGTCTTACTACATATCAAAATGTTATTTCAGAAACAGAAAATATGCAGTTAAGGCAAACAATTCAACAAATACGCAATAACGACGAAAGCTTTGAATATGAACTATTCAAAGTAGCACAAACAAAAGGCTATTATAAGCCAGCACAATCAGCTAGCCAATCAGAAATTCAAAATGTAAAAAACGAACTTCAATGAGATATTAGGATATCTCATTGAAGTTCATTTTTAAAGTTACCATAAGTGGAAAAGAAAACGTCCCCAATGGAGTGCTAAATGGAGTGAATTTTGAAAAAAGAAGCATACGGAACAAAAAAAGAGATAATCTTACGGAAATACAAAAAAACGACCAAAACAACCGAAAATAAACTTTGTAAAAAAAAGCAACTTTATATAAAATAGCACTATCAAAAAAGAAAAATAAGATAGGAGTTGTTTCAAATAAGTACCATTAAAAAGACCATTGTTCATATACGTACTTGGACAAAATTTACTATTGTAATATTCTTAGCTGCATTCTTGGCAGTAGGAGCAATTTCTTATATCTATAAACCAATCTATCAAGTAACATTAAACGGAGAATTTATTGGATATAGTGAAAACAAAAGCAAGTTGCAGCAAAAAATAAATCAATACATAGAAAAAGGCGATGAAGAAAATATAGCATTTGTAGACATTAATCAGTTACCAGAATATAAACTTTGCTTTCTAAAAAAAGATGTAGCAACTAATGATGAAGAAATATTCAATAAAATAGTAGAACAAGGAGAAGCCTACTACAAATACTATGCTATATGTATTTCAAATGAAGAAAAAGAATATGTATCTACATTTGAACAAGCAGAACAAGTAGTAAATGAATTAAAAAACAAAGATAGTAATAATAAGGACCAACTATCCATAATAGAAAAATACGAAACCGAGCTAAAAGAATTTGCAACAGTAGAAAAATGCGTATCAGATTTATACGAAAAAAAAGTCGTAGTACAAAAATCTTATACAGTAGCAGCAACAGGAATGAACACATCTAGCAAAAAAATAGATTTAGGAATTTCACTAATTAGGCCAATATCAGGAACAGTAACATCTAGATTTGGAGCAAGATGGGGAAGAAGCCATAAAGGCTTAGACATAGGTGCTCCAAAGGGAACACCAATAAAAGCAGCAGCATCAGGAACAGTAACACTTGCTCAATATGGCTATGGTGGAGGCTACGGAAACCATGTTATCATCTCTCATGGTAATGGAATTGAAACACTATATGGACACTGTACTTCATTAAATGTAACTGTAGGTCAATATGTAGAACAAGGGCAAGTAATTGCTACCGTAGGAAATACAGGAAATTCACAAGGAAACCACTTACATTTAGAAATTAGAGTAAATGGAGTAGCACAAAATCCACAAAACTACTTATATTAAAAAAATAAATCAAATAAACTATTGCTAAAAAAATAAGAATTAATAAAAATAATCGGTAAAATATATATACCTAACTAATGTAAAAAAACATTAATATAATAAGCCTTAGATATCATTTAAATTTTTACACATAAAAATTTAAAAAATCTAAGGCTCAAATTTTATTAATTTTTATTTAAAATCAGTATCTTATATTTCAATAAGAACTCCTTTTTTACTAACGTGCAAAATGCTTAATACCAGTGCGAATTGCATTATTCTTCATAATTAACTTTCCAGACTCCAAAAGTTTGCTAGAAAACACATTAGAACGGTCAACAAAAGAAGCAAACTCTGTCAAGGAAGATATCAACCTTTTTAAATTAGGATAAGTAGGATTAATACCACTTAAAACAAGGAAAAATGCATTTTTATATTCATATAATAAAACACTTTCAGCCAACTTAGCAGAAGGAAAAGCATTCTGTTTAAAGAAATTCAGAAAAGAGCAATAATCATCAAAAGTAGCAAAAGAGCAAATAATTTGAGCAGTAGCTAAATTCATATTCTTTCTTTTAATATGTACCTTCTTTCTAGAATTAATCTTACTCTTTTCAGGAAGACTTCTAGTAACAGTTAAAATAAAATCACCACCTGCCATAGCCAAAGCCTCAATGCGAATCAAATAATCTTTAGTAACAAAGCCAATTTCTTTTTCAGCTTCTTCTAGCATATCAAAAAATAAATCTTGAGACTCCATAGAATTAGACATAAAAGAATGAAAATCAATATCTTTTTTTACTAAATCCTCATGACTCAAAGTAATTCTTATCTTATCTTCATTTAACTTTTCAAAACGCATAATTTGTATCCTCCTAGTCTTTTATAATTTTATTATAGCACTATCCTTAAAGAAAAGGAATGAGAAATATTTGGTAATTAATATATGATATGAAAAAAATCTAAAAACGTACTACTGAATATAACACAGTAAATCAAAAAAGTAAAGTAAATACCTTGAAAAAAAACAAAAATGAATATATAATAGAGGCGTTAAAAACAAAAGAAATAGAAAAGGAGAAAAAAATATGGCAACAAGAGAAAAAAATATATGGATTTTATTAATATTTATCTTATCAGGTCTAGTAGTAGGGGGATTACTAGGCGAACTTGCAGGAAAGGTAGACTTTTTATGGTGGCTTGGCTATGGGGAAAGCTTTGGCCTATCAAACCCAGTACAATTAGACTTAAGCATTGTGCAAATATCTTTCGGATTGCTATTTAAAATCAACATAGCAAGTATCATTGGAATGATAATTGCAATATTAGTATATCGTAAAATATAACCGATGCATTGAAAACAACTAACTTATTCCAAATAAAAAATAACAAATGCACAAAAATTATAAAGTTGTATATAAACAAAAAATAGGGCTTAAGAAAGGAGAAAACATTGTTATCAATAAAACAATTACCAAATTCAGAAAGGCCCTATGAAAAACTCGAAATGTACGGAGAAAGTACATTATCTAATGCAGAATTACTAGCCATTATCATAAAAACAGGAACAAGAGAACAAACCGCAGTAGGACTAGCCCAAAACATTTTAGCATCTTGTAAAGTAAAAGATATTCGAGACCTTCAGCAAGTTTCGGTGCAAGAACTACAACAAATAAAAGGCATAGGAAAAGTAAAAGCAATTCAAATTAAAGCAGTATGCGAACTTGCCAAAAGAATGGCAAGGCCACTTAACTCACATACAGTTATAAAAGGGCCTAAAGATGTAGCAAAATTGCTTATGGAAGAATTAAGATATGAAAAAAGAGAAATAGTAAAACTAATTTTAATAGATACTAAAAATGTTGTGAAAAAAATAGTAGATATTGGAATAGGAAATACTAACTTTGCAAATGTAAATAAAACACAAATATTTGAAGAAACAATAAAAATAGGAATGAAAAGGTTCATTTTAGTACATAATCACCCTAGTGGAGATGCAACTCCTAGTCAAGAAGATTTAAAAATAACAAAAGAAATTGAGCAAGGCGCCCAATTATTAGACTTACAAATGATGGACCATATTGTCATAGGAGATGGCAAATTTCAAAGTATCTATGCAATAAAAATGCAACAAGAGAAAAAAAGCAATGAAAACAAAGCATTTAATTAATGCATATACATTAAAAAATAACTTAAAGCAAATTTAAAAACTAGGAAGGAAGAAAAAGAACATGAAACTATTTTCAATAAAAAGCAAAGACATTGGAATCGACTTAGGAACAGCTAACACATTAGTAGCACTAAGAGGGAAAGGAATTGTGCTAAAAGAACCATCAGTAGTAGCAATCGACAGAAAAACAAACCGAATAGTAGCAACAGGGCATGAAGCAAAAGAAATGCTTCGGAAGAACACCAGACCAAATAAAAGCAGTAAGGCCATTAAAAGATGGTGTAATTGCAGACTTCACAGCAACTCAATTAATGCTAAAAAACCTAATTACAAAAGTATGTCAAAGATATAACGTTACAAGACCAAGAGTAGTAGTAGGAGTACCATCAGGCATTACAGAAGTAGAAGAAAGAGCAGTAGAAGAATCTGTATTACAAGCAGGAGCAAAAGAAGTATATTTAATAGAAGAGCCAATGGCAGCAGCAATTGGTGCTAATCTTGACGTAGCAGAACCAAGCGGAAGTATAATAGTAGACATAGGAGGAGGAACCACAGAAGTAGCGGTAATCTCTTTAGGAGGAATTGTAGTAAGCCATTCTCTAAAAGTAGCAGGAGATGAACTAGACCAAGACATCGTAAACTATATCAAAAAAGAATTAAACTTAGCCATTGGAGAAACAACAGCAGAGCAAATAAAAATGCAAATCGGCTGTGCACTTCCATTAATGACAGATGTACCAATGGAAATACGAGGAAGAGACTTAACCACAGGCTTGCCAAGAAATGTAGAAATATACTCTTCACAAATTCAAGAAGCAATGTCAGAATCCATTTCAGAAATCGTAGAAGCAGTAAAACAAACCTTAGAAAAAACACCACCAGAATTAGCATCAGACATTATGGAAAAAGGAATTGTTCTAGCAGGAGGGGGAGCCCTAATTCAAAACTTAGACAAGCTACTTAGCATGAAAACAGAAATACCAGTATATGTAGCAGAAAACCCGCTAGAATGTGTAGTAAAAGGTAGTGAAAAAACAATAGAAGATTTAGAAAGACTAAAAACAGTATTAATTAACGCAAGAAAAAGACGTTAGAATGAAGTAGAAAGACTAAAAACAGTATTAATTAACGCAAGAAAAAGACGTTAAAATAAAATAGAAAGGTAGGGAAAATAGTGTATAAAAGCAAAAAAACGAGCATAGCAGGCATTATAATTACTATTGTTATATTAACTATAATTGTCATAGTTTCGAACATAAAAATACAAGACGTAGCATATATAGAAAACGCATTAGGCGTAGTTATTATGCCAGTACAAAACGGACTAACCTACCTAAAAAACTGGATTTCAGGCAACAACAGTTTCTTTACAAACATTAATACATTGCAAGAAGAAAACGAAGCACTAAAGAAAAAAAACGCTGAACTAGAACAATCATTACGAGAACTCGAAATTATAAAATCAGAAAATACAACACTAAAAGAATATGTAAATTTAAAAGACAAATATAGTGAATATAAAACATTACCAGCCTATGTTATACAAAGAGATATTAGCAACTATAGCGACACCATTATAATAAACATAGGAACAAAAGAAGGAATAGAAGTAAACATGCCAGTAATCTCTGAGCAAGGGTTAGTAGGGCATATAATTTCTGTTACCGAAAATACAGCAAAAGTACAAACCATAGTAGACACGGCAAGTACAATTAGTTGTGCAATTAGCAGTTCCAGAGACAAAATGGTAGCAAGAGGAACCTTAAAGCAAAATTCCACACTAAAAGCAACATTCATTCCAACAGAAGCAACTATTATGGAAGGTGATAATGTAGAAACCTCAGGAATAGGGGGAATATATCCAAAAGGAATTCATATAGGAACCATATCACAAATAGTAAACACAAAAAATATCACAGACCGTTATGCCATGATACAAACTGCAGTAGACTTCAATAAACTAGAAACAGTACTAGTTATTGTTGGGACAATTTGGGACAGTCCCCAATTGTGACAAATGGGACAGTTTGGGACAGGGTTATAAAATGCAAATGGATTTATAGAAATTTACAAAATAAGAAGGAGAAGGAACATGAGAAAAACTATAGCTATATTAATTTTAATCTTAACATTTTTTATAACATACCTTCTTCAGGTAAACTTTTTCTCATGGTTTACCATTGCAGGCATAAAGCCAAATCTTTTCATAATATTAACACTATTTGTTAGCCTATTTGCAGGAACAAAAATAGGCATTCCTTATGGGATTATAATAGGGTTATTTTGTGACGTACTACTTGGAAAAACAATTGGAATAAACGCAGTAATGCTTGGCATTATAGCATTTATATCAGGTTACCTAGACAAAAACTTCTCAAAAGAAAGCAGAATAACCATTATGCTTATGGTTATGGGGGTTACTTGTTTTTTTGAAATAGGAAGTTATATTATGCAAATTGTAGAACTATCAATTCTAATAGAACCTCTTGCATTTCTTATCACACTACTAATAGAAATATTTTACAATGCAATTCTAACAATTATTTTACACCCAATTATACAAAGAATAGGAAATTATTTAGAAGAAACATTTAAAGAACCAAAAATCTTAACAACGTATTATTAAGGGGGTGGCTAGACTGAACAATACCAATAATGAAAAACAAAAAATAAGATACAACATTGCATCTTTATTAGTCTATGCCATAGGAATTATCCTATTTATTCAACTATTCAACCTTCAAATAGTACATGGAGAAGAATATAGAGAAGAATCTAACACAAGGCTTACAAGAGAAAGCACATTAGAAGCGGCAAGAGGGGACATCTTAGACCAATCTGGAAACAAACTAGCCACAACGAAACTAGGCTATAGCTTAGAATTATATAAAACAAAAATAGACACACAAACACTAAATGAAACTTTGTTACGAATAGCAGAGCTATTAGAAGCAAATAGCAATACCTATGTAGATACACTCCCAATTACAGTAGAGCCATTTGAATTTACAACGAATGAAGAAACTCAAATAGAGTGGAAAAAAGAAAATGACATAGAAGAAAACAAAACAGCAGAAGAATGTTTTTATATATTAAAAGAAAAATATAAAATCAAAAATGAAAATTTGCAAGAAGCAAGAAAAATCATGACATTGCGCTACTATATAGCAAAAAATGGATATAGCAGTACAAGGTCAGTAGAATTAGCAAGTAACTTAAATGAAACATCAATAGCACAACTAAATGAGCAAAGTGCTAACTTCCCGGGAGTTAGCATTACCACAAAACCAATTAGAAGCTATCCGTCTGGAAGTTTAGCATCACACATACTAGGATATATAGGAAAAATAAATGAAGAAGAATTAAATCAAAACAAAGAAAGATACACAATGAATGACATCATAGGAAGAACAGGCATAGAATATATAATGGAAAATTATTTAAAAGGAGAAAACGGAAAAAGGCAAATAGATATGGCAGTTGATGGAACCGTCACAGATGAATATGTTGCAGAGCAAGCAATTAGTGGTAGCAATGTAATATTAACAATAGATGCAAATTTGCAGCAAGTTGCAGAAAACACCTTAAAAAGTAGCATTCAAAGCATAGAGCAAGAAAAGCAAGTAGAAATAACAGGAGCCTCAGCAGTAGTTATGAAAGTAGAAACAGGGGAAATCCTAGCAATGGCAAGTTATCCAGACTTTGATCCAAGTGACTTTGCAAATGGTATAAGCACCGAAAAATGGAACTACTACACAAAACAAGAAGAATCAGCCTATGCAAAAAAACAACCATTTTTCAATAGAGCCATAGCCTCTACCACATCACCAGGATCCACATTTAAAATGGTAACTGCAATCACAGGGCTAGAAACAGGAGCAATTACCCTAAACGAAAAAATCAACGACATAGGAATTTATAAAAGATATGCGGACTATCAACCAAAATGTTGGACTTATGCTTATGGCTATGGACATGGACCATTAAATGTAACCGAAGCAATCGTACACTCTTGCAACTATTTCTTCTATGAAGTAGGCTACAGAGTAGGAATAGACAATTTAGAAAAATATGCAAAAGCATTAGGCCTAGGCAAAAAAACAGGAGTAGAATTATTAGGAGAAGAAACAGGCTATATAGCAACACCAGAAACAGCCAAAAAATTTGGACAAACATGGAACGGAGGAGATACGCTTCCAGCAGCCATAGGGCAAGGAAATAATAGCTTCACACCAATACAAATGGCAAAATACACAAGCATACTAGCAAATGGAGGAAAAAACATAGATGTAAGCATCATAAAATCTGTTGTAGACGCAAATGGAAACGAAGTACCAAAACAAGAAATAGAGCAATACTTAAAAAAACGTATAGGAATAGAAGAAGAACCAGAGCAAGAAGTAACCTTCAAACAAGAAAATCTGAACGCTGTATTAGAAGGAATGAAAGGCGTTACTACAGAATCAGGAGGAACCGCATATTCAATATTCAAAAACTTTAACATAGAAGTAGGAGGAAAAACAGGTTCAGCACAAACAGAAAGAAAAGACCAAAATGGAAAAGACATAACAAATGCTTGGTTCGTAGGATTTGCACCATTTGAAAAACCAGAAATTGCAATAGTAGTAATGATAGAAAATGGGCAAAGTGGTAGTAATGCAGCAATACCTGCAAGAGACATGATAGCAGAATATTTTGGAATGAATGCAAGCAAAGTAACAGAAGATATGAGTGCAAAACCAACAACACAAATACAAAATTAAATGGAAGGAATGAAACAAAAAATGAAAAATTGTATAACCATTCAACTAAAGACAAATGAAATATGGATAAAAATAAACGAAGAAGCAGAAGAAAATGAAATCTTAGAATGTTTAAAAGAAAAAATAGTAGACCTAAAAAAACTATACAAAGGAGACACCACCCCTATAAAAGTAGTAGGAAAAATACTAAAAAATAAAGAAATGGAAGAAATTCAAAACATAATAGAAGAACAAATAGATGTAGCAATCGAATTTGAAAGTCCAAAAACACTAGGACTTCATGGAATAAAAAAAGGATTTGAACAAGAAATAAAATCTTCTGAAACCACATTTTATAAAGGAGCATTGCGTTCAGGTCAAAAAATAGAATATGAAGGAAGCGTAGTAGTCCTTGGCGACGTAAATGCCGGCGCAGAAATTATAGCAGGAGAAAACATAGTTATTTTAGGAGACCTAAGAGGTTTAGCACATGCAGGAGCAAAAGGAAACAGAAAAGCCATTATAGCAGCCAACATCATAGATTGCCCACAAATTCGTATAGCAGACAAAATAAAAGAATTTGAAAAACAAGAAACAGAAACAACCAAATTAAGTTATGCTTACATTAACGAGCAAAACAAAATGATAGTAGAATAGTAAAGTGGAAAGATTTCCTTATAAATATGGAGAGCCTAAGATTTTCTAGCAAATGGAAATTTTAAGAAAATCTTAGGCCCGATTTTTAGCTCAAAAGCAATAAAATAAGCGCAATATACAAATAAGAATCTTTTACATCTTCTTTATAAAGGAAAAAAAGCAAAGCAATCAAAAGTAAATCATCAAAATGAAGCTTTAAGCCGAAAAGCTCAAAACATTCTTCTTGATCATCTTCAAAATTTTGAGAATCATTCGAAGACTTAACTTTTGAATCTCGCAATTGATATCCAGATGTATGTAAATTTTTTTTATTATTTTCAGAAAAACCACTAGGGGAGCCAGAGTTTGCTCCCTTATTTTGATTTTTAACATAATCATTATGTAAAGAATAATTAGTATAATAAGGGTATGATCTTCGAAAAGGAGGAAAACCAAAAAAAGGGTATGGATTCATCATTTAGTTTTATCACCACCCATAAACATTGGACCTAAATTCTCCATCATATTGCCCATTTGAAAAAGCTCTATATACTGGTCTACTTTCTGCTTTCTACTAGGCTTTAAATAAGGCTTTAAAGAAAGAAGCAAATTAGCTCTTGGGTCGTCCTTCTTTTGATTCATTTTTTCCATAATTTGTTTTATTTTTAAAATAGTGTTCATATCAATATTAGAGAAAATATTATTCGTATCAGATTGGGAAGAAGCATTATCATCATGAAAAGAAGAAGTAAACTGCGTAAAATCAGGGAAATCATCTTCAAAATTTTTCTCATTCTTCATTATCCAATCACCTCTTATTCAAATGATATGCAAGAATATTTCAAAGTGTTACAAATTTTTAATATTGTAACAAAAATTTAATATAAGCAAAGCAAAGAAAGCTTCCGTAAAGAAAAAAGCGGTAACACCTGCTCAAAAAGGAATCTAACACTTGAAAAAATAAAAAATATATAGGAAAATATAAAAAAATAAATAATTGAGGGATAATATGTCTAAAAGGATATATAAAAATAAAAAAGAAGAAAATAAATAATTGCGAAACATAAAAAGTTTAAAAAACGACAAAAAAGTATTGAAAAATGCTAAAAAAAGGCGTATAATAAAAGATAGCCAGTTGAGTTTTATATGGAAAACCAAAAAACTGACAAAATCTAAAAAAATTATAAACACGGCAAAATGCCAAATAAAAAATAGAAAAGAAAATGGGAGGAAAGTTCTATGTACTCAAAAAGAACAAAAATCGTAGCAAGCATATTAGTATTTATACTAATGATGACTAATGTAAGTATGTTAGGAGAAGCATTTGCTAGTAATTTCGCAAATCAAACACTACAACCAACAAACAATAAAAATGTAGAGTTTGATGCTTATTTTATGAGCGAAAATAAAAAAGAGCATACTGCTACCAAAACAATAGGAGAGGAAAATTATCTATATACTGCAATAAAAGTAAAAGAAACAGGATATTTAAAAAATGCAGTAGTAACAGCAGAAAACGCTAACTTTACCATAAAAAATACAGATAATAAGCAAATAGAAAAAGTAGAAGAAAACAAAATTTACTTTGGTCAAATCAAATATGGAAATATCATAGAAGTAGCACTTCCTATTGAAATACTACAATCTGAAAACGTAGTAGCAGAGCAACTAAATAAAAACAATACAATTAAATTTACAGCAACTTACGTAGACGGAAAAGGAAAAGAAAACAAAATAGAAAAAGAAATAAAAACAGAGCTAACATGGAACACAGAAAAACAAGTACAATTTAATATGCAAGCTTCAAAATTTGTTCCTTATGATATCAATGGAAGCAAAGGCTTATTATTCCAAACAACAGTACAATCTTCTTTAAAAGACAACATCTTACCAGTAAAAGAAAACCAAATTGAAATAATGGTACCAACCATAAATAACCATAAACCAGAGCAAATAAAAGTAGTAGCAAATAGCACAAAAGCAACAAATGGAGACGAAACAGGAATTCAATTTACACAAGAAAACTATGCTTATAATAAAGAAGAAAACAAATTAACAATCAATGTAAAAAACGCACAAAATGAGCAAAAACAAATTTCTTGGAAAAAACAAGCACAAGACGAATTTGTTATTACATATCTATACTCAGAAGAAACTTTAAATAGCCTTTTAGAAGAAGGAAATAAAGTTTCTATTAATGCTGTTAATACACTAACAACCTATGAAGAACAACAATCAACAGTTACAAAAAACTTTCAAGGAGAAATTACATTAAAAAATCAAATTGGAAATTTAGTAGAATTTCAATTAAAAACAAATATAGAAGAACTAAGCAAAGGACAAATATATGCAAACTACCAAGCAACAAATAAAGTAGAAACAGAATATCAAGAAACACTATCAGCAAATATTGGACTTGCAGAATTAACAGAAAAAATTATAATTAACCTAGAAAAAGATAACTTTGTAACAAACACAAATAAAAAATCAGAAGCAATTGAAAACAATTACAAAACCATTAGCATAGAAAAAGAAGAATTCAATAAAATATTCGGACAAGAAGGAACAATAGCTTTCTATGTAGGAAACACAAAAATAGCTCAAATAGATTCACAAACAGAAGTAGATAAACAAGGAAAATTAAGTGTAAACATTGCAGAAAACAATGTAAACACTTTAAGAATAGAAACAACAAAACCACAAACAGAAGGAACCATCAACTTTACAATTACAAAAGCAATAAAAGCAGAAAACAGCTATACACAAGCACAAATGCAAAGCATAAATAAATTAGTATTAAATGCAACAGGAAATGCACAAAATGCACAAACAAATTTCGTAGAACAACAAATGAGCAAAGAAATTACACTTGTAGAACCAACTCTACAAACAGAACTTACAGTAGATAGCAATCAACTATCAACAGTAGTAACAAACCAAAATGTAAAAATAACAGCAATATTAAAAACAGACACTTTAAATTGTATGTTATACCAAAGCCCTACATTAAAAATCACACTTCCAAGCTACATTGAACAAATCAATGTAAAAAACATAGAAGTATTATTTACAGAAGAAGGTTCAAAACTAACAGCAAAATCATATGAAATAGTACAAAATGCAGATGGAAGTAAAACAATAGTAGTTGTATTAGAAGGAAATCAAACAGAATATACACTAGCATCAGTATCAAAAGGAGTTAATGTAGTAATCACAACAGATCTTACAGTAAACAAACTAACACCAAATAAACAAGAAAAAGTAACAATGCAATGTATAAACAATGCTACAAGTAAAAATGCTTCTCAAACAAATGAAGTAACTACAGAAATAAAATTTGTAGCACCAACAGGAGTAGTAACAACAAGTACAGTATCAGGATATAAAGAAGGAGCAGAAGAATTAACATCAATTAGTGGAGAAGAAAAAACAGCAATAGTAGAAACAGTTGCACCTGCAAGAAATACTAACTTCTCAATGAACGTTATTAACAATTACAATAATACAATAGAAAACATTAGTATATTAGGAAGAACAAACTTTAAAGGAAACACTGACATTGCTAGTGGAAAAGACCTAGGCTCTACAATCAGTATGCCACTAACAAGTGCAATCTCAGTAAACAACGTAGAAGAAGGTAAAGCAAAAGTATATTATTCTACTAATGCAAACGCAACAAAAGAATTAAATGAAACATCAAATAATTGGACAACATCACCAGAGAATTTAGCAGAAGTAAAATCATATTTAATTATATTAGAAAATACTGCCCTAAACACAGCAGAAGCAGTAAACTTCAGCTATACAGCTCAAATACCAGCAAACTTACAACACAATGAAGCATCTTATGAAACTTATGCTGTATATTTCAATAACAACTTACAAACAGGAACAACTCAAGAAAACGCAATAGCAACCAAAACAGGTATTGCTACATCAACAGGTCCAGTATTAGAAACAAAACTTTCATCTAATATAGAAGAACAAGCAGAAGTATCAACAGGAAAATTCATAAAATACACATTAGAAGTAACCAATATAGGAAAACAAGAAGCACAAAATGTAAATGCAAGCATTAACTTACCAAAACACCTTACATACATAGAATTTGAAGAACAAGAAGGAGAAGGCTACTATACAGAACACAATGAACAAGATTCACTTACTTTTGAATTAGGAAACATTGCAGTAAACGAAACAAAAACACAAAGCTTCTGGGTAGTAGTAGACAATATAACTGTAGAAGACATTTGTAAAGAGGAAAATCACTATGTAAAATATCAACAAAACGGAGAAGAAGCAAAATATCATTCAGAAGAATTTAAACACAGCAAAAACGATTTTAAATTAGAAGAAGAAGTAACTGCAACAATTACAGCAGAAGGCTTAGAAAAAGCAAAAGAGGAAAAAGCAACAAATAAATTAAGCAAAGCATACTTCAACATAGAAACAAGTGTAAGCTCAACATCAAGCCAAGAATTAAGCGAAGGCGACACAGCACAATATAGCTATAGAGTTAATTTATATGATAATGATATAACTGCAAAAAATACAATCTTAACTATGGTTATACCAGAAGGCTTAACATACAAAGATGCAAGCATAAAAACATATAATGTAGAAACAGATGAAATCAACTATAGTAGTGAAAACATTAGCTATGATAGCAAAACAAAAACAGTAACAGTAAAATTAGGCGACGTAAAAGGTAGTGCACAAGGAACAATTATAATAAATGTTACAGTAGACAACCTACCAAAAGACGTATATGAAAAACAAATAGAATCAACAGTTTCTATAAAAGCAGAAGAAATCGAAGAAGAAACATCAAACAAATTAACTTTACAAATAGGAAAAGAAAAAGTTACAATAACGCAAACTTCTACTATTACCAATAATAGCAAAATAGAAGCAGGAGAAGACTATAGTTACAGATATGAAATAAAAAATACAGGTGGAAAAGACACAGACTTATTAACATTTAAAACAATAATACCAGAAGCATTACAATACGCGCAAACAACAATACAAGCAGACAATTACACAAACAGTTTCTACAGCAGTAAAGAAAATGTAGTAGAAACAACAATAGGACTTCAAAAAGGACAAACAATAATTATTACAATAGATGTAGTCGCAAAAGAACTTGAAGAAGAACAAACAATAACAAGTAAAGCAACTATTTCATCAGAAAACATAGGAGAAATAGAATCAAATACAATTACACATACAATTGAGAAAGTAGAACATCAAACACCAGAAGACCCAAGCAATCCAACAACCCCACAAGTAGGAACAAGAAGAATTACAGGACAAGTTTGGATAGACGAAAATCATAATGGAATAAAAGATGTAGAAGAAAAAACCGTATCTAATGTAGAAGTTGTACTATTTAATAATGAAACAGGAAAAATTGAAACAGACGAACAAGGAAATAGAATTACAAAAGTAACCAATACAGACGGAGTTTATGAATTTACAGAATTAAAACAAGGAACTTATACAGTTATTTTCTTATACGACGTAGTAAACTATAGTGCAACTACCTATCATGTAGAAGGAGTAGACGAAACCCAAAATTCAGACGGTGTAGATACAGAAACTACAATAGACGGAGAAAAGAAAATGGCAGCTATTACAGAACAAATTGTAATTTCTGACAAAAATATTTATAACATTGATTTAGGTTTAGTAGAAAATCCAAAATTTGACTTAAAACTAGATAAGATGGTATCAAAAATAACAGTTCAAGATTCTACAGGAACAACTATTTATAACTACGAAGACACAAAACTTGCAAAAAGAGATTTAGTAGCAAAACGTATTAATGAAACAACTATTATAGTAGAGTACAAAATAAAAGTTACTAATGAAGGTGCAATATCAGGCTATGTAAAGAAGATAGCAGATTATCTACCAACTGAAATGAAATTTAGTACTGAATTAAATAAAGACTGGTATACAGACCAAAATGGAACAATTTACAACGCAAGTTTAGCAAACACATTAATTAATCCAGGAGAAACTAAAGAAGTAACATTATTATTAAGCAAAAAAATGACAGAAGACAATTTAAACATATATTCAAATACAGCAGAAATATATGAAGCATATAATGACCTAGGAATTCAAGATGTAGACTCAACAGCAGGAAATAAACTATCAAACGAAGATGATATTTCTTCAGCAGATGTTTTAATTTCAGTAAAAACAGGTGAAACAATCTTATTTGTAGGATTAAGCATATCTATCATAACAATTATAGGAGTAGGAGCCTACTTCATTAAAAAGAAAGTATTAAGATAGGGAGGAGGGTAAAAATGAAAGACAAAATAAAAATAATAGCAATTATTAGTATAGTACTATTTGCATTATGCTTTGCAGTAATACCAAAATCTTACGCAGAAAACCTTGGACTTACAGCTACACATCATATAGACCCAATTACAGGCTTATCAGAATTGTTACCACAACTTGTTGATGCAACACAAGATTCAGCAAAAGGTGCTGTCATCTGTGTTCAAAAAGGAGGAGCCCTTCGTTTTACAAAAGATTATAGTAGCAATTTTGATAGTGTAAAAAATTCTAATATAATGAACCCTTTTACAGTACATTATGGTAGTGAACATTGTGATCAAGGAGATATAAATATTCATAATACTGGTAATGGTAATTTTATGGCAGCTGCGAATAATTCATTTCATTCAATAACTGGACTTATTTATAATATAGTAGGAGGTTCAGTACCAGCTAGTTGTTTGCCAAAACGCTCTACAGCCGAAGTTTGGAAAAATTATGGTACAGACGATGATTTTACAATAAGTTCATATTCAACCGATCATCTAATATGTGAGAGTAATAAGTTTGCAGAGACACCAAATTATACAGAAAAAAAATTGCCTCCAGAAACAAACAATTATAAATCTTATTTACTATCAGCAGGTTCTTGGACTTTTTCTAGCCCAGCTCATGGAGCTACTGCAAATGGACATACTCTAAAGCAAGGCAACTATCAACAAACAGTAAGCGACACAGCAAATGCACAACTAATACAAGATGCCGTATGGTGTTCAGACCTTAATAAAGGTACCATAGTATCAACACCACAACAAGCAGTAGACTTATTAAATGAAGCAAAAGCATATGAAGCAATGGCAAGTCAATTAACAAATTACCAACCAAACTTTTTAACTACAAGTCCAAAAGTTATTGTTAATCAATCAAGCAAAACTTATATTATAGGACCTTATAAAATTAGTTATCCAGATGATAGAAGGTTCTCTTATATACAAGATATGTATGTAGTAGACTCAAAAGGAAATAAAGTTAATACTACCATTATTGTTTCAGATAATTCAAAGAAAAATAATGGAGGTTATCCAAAAACAGGAGAAGACTTTTTCTTACAATTTAGTGCAAATGATGTAGATAATCCATCTACTGTTGGTGTTAAAGTAGACTTTGCATATTTAAAAAGCACTACAGCTTCATATTCTATATATGAAGGAAAAGGTGATATATGCGAATATGTAGGATATTATGACCTTAAGCAAACTACACATCAAGTTAATGATGGACAACATGCAGTTGAAACATGCAATATAGCAACATTTACTCCTCATATAGAAAAAGTAAAAGTTGGTTCATATGATCCTCAAATATTAATAAAAGTAGCAGCAACTATATCCACAACAGAAGAAGGAAAAGAAGGAACCATTTCAAGAATATGGGCAGAAAAATCTATTACAACATCAGATAATCTAAAAGTTTATTTAGGAATAGAATTAGGTGGAGCAGTTTGGGAAGATTCTAATGGAGGAAAAGAAAGTGTAGCCAATGGAATCATGGACGGCTCAGAGAAAAGAATTCCAAATGTAGAAGTAAAATTATATAAGAACGGCCAAAGTTCTCCAATAAAAACTGCAAAAACAGATAGTAAAGGTGAATATAAATTTACAGAGTTAAGTGCTATGGAAAAATACTATGTAACATTTACATATAATGGACAATATTATGAACCAACCACTTATGCACCATCAAGCACATGGGGAAGCGCTACATGGAACACAAACTCAAATGCAACAGATAACGCATCAGAAAGAGCAGCATTAAATCAGAAATTTGCAACCATCGGAGCATCACCTAATAATTATGGTGGAGGAGCAGTTTACACAAGAACAGAATTACAATCAAGTGGAACAATAGATGAATTTGGAAACTTAAATTCAGAAGGCGGAACAGGAGCTCAATTTGTAAAAGATTGCCAAATAACAGCAACTACAGGAAATGGTTCAGGAGGAATTGATTTATATCCTTATAAAAATGAATTTACAATAGATAGTGCACCAGTAGCAAACAGTTTAGTTCCAAATTATGCAGGTTTATACCCAGCAGCTTACCATATAAATCTTGGTTTACACCCAAGACAAGAAGCAGACTTAGCAATTAATAAAGACATTGAAAAAGTAACATTAGAAATTAATGGTCAAAAACAAGAATATGGTTATGAAAGCCGAGGTGAAGATGGAAACTGGGACATCAGTGTAAGACTATCAGATGCTTACTATAATACAAACTATTCAAGAGAAATATATCCATCAGACTATTTCTATAAAGTAAGTCAATATGGTAATGAACAACAACAAATCGATTTAGGAAAATCAAAATCAGATGAACTAGAAGTATATGTTACATACAAAATAATGGTACGTAATCAATCATTAAGCATTCAAATGAAAATAAATGAGATAGTTGATTACTATGATGAAGACTATGAGTATGTAGAAGAACGTTCATATATGCAATTAGCAAGAGGTAGCGGAAGAACAGCTGTAGGAGCAACTACAAATAGTACTTGTGGTTCAAGTACAAATTTAAGTGGATATAATAAAATTTATATTCATGGACTAAATGGAACTTATCTATCAGCAGGCCAAACTGCCTATGTATACTTAACTTTCAAAGTAAAGAAAGATAGTAATGCAGGTGAATTATGGTTAAAATTAGACGAAGATTATAAAACAGCAGCAGAAAAAGGAGTAGGAAAAGAAAACATAGTTGAAGTAAACGGATATTCTACTCAATATGCACCAGGAACACAAGTTCCAAATATAGGAAATGTAGGAGGTTCACCAGCAGGAATAGTAGATAGAGACTCAAAACCAGGAAATATTAATCCAAGCGATGTACCAAAAGATGGACCAATTAATTATCAAAACTTTGAAGACGACACAGATAAAGCACCAAATTTACGTTTAAAACTATACAGAGACGACAGTGCAAACAGAGTTATATCTGGAGTAGTATGGGAAGATGAAAGAACACCAGCATTAGGAGCAACTGCAACAGGAGATGGTATAAAACAAGAAAATGAAAACCGTATCAATGGTGTTACAGTACAGTTAGTAGAAATAATGGCAAATGGAAAAGAATTTGTATGGAAAACTTTTGAAAATGGTTCAGGAATGGTAGCAAGCACACAACCAGTTATTAACTTTGAAAACATAGTAGCAGACTACAAATTCCCAGAAAAACATGATGGAGCTTATGCATTTAAATCATTTATACCAGGTAAATATGTTGTAAGATTCATATATGGAGACACAGAAAATACCGTACTAACGAAAGACGTAAATACAGGAGTGAATAAAGTATTAGGAAAGAGTGGACAAAACGAAAAATCATATAATGGTCAAGATTACAAATCAACAATATATCAAAAAGATATTCCACAAAATAGTACTTATACTTGGAGAGCAAACTCTTCATGGAGCCTAGGACAAGAAAAAGTAGGAGCAATCTTAAAACAAATTTCTACATTCAAAGCAGACGCATCTAACAACGAAACAGGAACCTACTTATATGACAATAATGCATCAAATACTAAAGACAACGTATCAGATGCAAAAGACATAGAAAGTAGAAGAAATGAAGTAGTAGACTATTCAGATAATGATGTTACAAACCATATTGCAGAAGTACTTACTTCATTCCGTGAATTACCAGAATATGTAGGAAAATCTTATAATAAAGAACAACTACAAGCTTTAATTAATGAATTAATGGAAAAAACACAAATGAGAGCTGAAACTGGTGTCATGGTAATGGAAATTGAATATAATACAACAAAAACAGAAAACCAACTAGTAAATAATAAAGCATCATATAGCATAAACAATGTAGACTTAGGACTAGAAGAAAGACCAAAAGCACAGCTTGTTATTGATAAAACAGTAACAAATGTAAAACTTACATTAGCAGATGGCTCAATTCTATTTGATGCTTCAGATAAAGCAACAAATGTATTATGGAAAAGACATCAAGCATATAAAGAAGGCTATAATGCTAAAAACCAAATGGATCCAAGTATATTTGGAAGCTTAGTAAATATTAGAAACCAAAATGCAAGCAAGGTTGGTTTAATACAATTAACATTAGATGAAGAATTAATGCATGGTGCAACAATTCAAATATCTTACAAAGTTACAGTAAAAAATATAGGAGAAGTAGATTATAAAGAAAACAAATTCTACTATACAGGACAAGTAGGAGACACAAACAATGTAGTAAAAACAAGAGCAAATCAAGTTATTGATTATGTAGCAAACAATCTACAATTCTATGAAAACGATAATAGTAATTGGAACGTTATTAGTTTGCAAGAATTAAACAGCCAAAAATTAATTAATCAAAACTTAGAAAGTCAAGCAGAAAAATACAATACAATTATTATTACAGACAAACTAAATGAAGAGTTAGTACCAACATTGTATAAAAACAAAATAAATAACAGTGCAAAAGATACTACAGACAGCATTCCATTAGTATTACGACAAGTAATTACATCAGAAAATAATACAGACGACTTAAGCTACCACAATATAGTTGAAATTGTAAAAACAAGCAACACAGCAGGAAGAAGAAACGAATTCTCAGTTGTCGGAAACCAAGACCCAAGCAAAGATCCACAAGAATTAGATTCTGACAAAGCAGAAGTAGTAAAAATCTTACCACCATTTGGTAATGCAGGTATTTACACAATAACAGCTATCATTGTAATTGTAGTAGCAGGAATTGTAGTAGGTGGAGTTATCTTCATTAAGAAAAAAGTATTAAATAGCTAAAAACCAAAATGGAAAGATTTGGGACGCGTCCAAATCTTTCCATTTTTTTTTGTATAGTAGGAAAAATTTCTTTATAAAATGATTTGGAAAGATTCGGACGCGTCCCAAATCTTTCCATTTTGGTTAATTTGCTATATATATATATTGACGAAACCTTTAAGAAATGTTATAATATAATGCGTTGCACAGTAAAAAAATTTTTCTTTAACTAAGGGAGGATTAAAAAATGAATAGCATACGGAAAAATGTTCTCATAATTGACTTCATACTCATAATCACTTTAATAGCCATATTAATATGCATCATTAGTCTGCAAGCTGAAATCAAAGATTCAAGAAAGCATTTTGAAAAATTAGAATTTCAAGATTATGAAGAAAATGTTCAAAATGATGAAGATACTACTAAAGAGGTGGAAACCATATTAGATTGGGCAGAAACAGTAGAAAGAACTGAACCTACCATAACAATATGGAATCATAATACGAAAATAGGAAGCATACTACAAGACGGGCAAGAGTACACCTTAAAAGATGGAGATGCTATAGTTATATGTTTTGATGAACAAAAAAATCTAAAGCTTTCTTTAGGCTTTGGAGTAGCATGCGAAGTAGGAAAAGGAAAATGTTTTTATACAATGATTGTGAGAGAAGAAATAGAAGAACCAAAAAAAATTGAGTTTTGCTTAACAGGAGACGATGTGGAATATAAAAGAAGTCTCTATATATTAACTGAAACGGAAAAAACACAATAGTTATAATCTTTTACTCAAACGAAAATTCAATAAAGCATTGTTGCTAACAAGAGAGTATTTTTCTACAATTCAAAAATCTAAAAAGACACTATAAAACGTAAAATCAAGTTTTATAGTGTTTTTTCTTATAATATCTTGTATTTTTCCCCATTTTAAGATAAAATACAAGAAAACAAAAGAGAGATAAAAAATAAAAAAAGAAAAAAATATCACAAGTTGTAAAAAACTTTTTTAATTTCAAACCTAAAAACGACAAATAATGAGCATCATTTGTACTAAAATAGGACAAGCAAGAAAAAATAAATGCTAAAAGTAAAATACAAAATGAAACAATGCAAAAAAATTAGTTAGAGATAACACAAGAGAGAAATTAAAAAAGTATGAGGTGGTAAAAGATGTTTCAAAATATAGCAAAGGATTTTGAAGAAAATCAAAACCTTGAAAAGGAAGTTGAATTAAATAAAAGAGAGAAAATAAAAGAATTAATAAAGGCATGTTTTACAAAAAAAATGGTGCAATTATATGTAATGTCATTTTTGCTTTCTTTTGTTAGTTTTGGAGGAAATGAAGAACTAGCGCCATTTGGAATAGCAATATTAGTTGCAATCTTAGCAAGTAGCAATCCAATTGGAATAGTCAGCCTTTTTGTTTTACTTGGAACTGGCTTATCTTTTGGCGCATCAGCTATGCTAAACGTACTTTTAATACTATTATTAGTATTTGTTAGCATATTAGTAAAAGCGCCAAAATACGAATCAGAAAATAATGAAAAAAGAAGACTAGGCCTTCGTTTATTTATTAGTTGTGTTATAGTGCAAGTATTACCAGTATTTTTTAGAGATGTCATGGTATACGACATATTACTTGGCCTAGTATATAGCATAGCTAGCTACATCTTCTATAAAATATTTGTAAATAGTATAAGCGTTATTACAAACTTAGGAGAAAGCAGAGCCTATGCCGTAGAAGAAGTATTAGGTGCTAGTTTAATGTTAGCAATTAGTATTTGCTCAATCGGGAATGTTAGCATTTATGGCTATTCAATTCGTAATATACTATGTATATTAATGGTATTAATAATGGGTTGGAAAAATGGCATTTTAGTAGGGGCAACATCAGGAGTTACAATAGGAAGTGTAGTAGGCATAATAGGAGGGCTAGAGCCTAGCGTAATTGCAACTTACGCACTTTCAGGAATGATAGCAGGAATATTCCAACATTTAGGAAAAATAGGCGTTATAATGGGCTTCATATTAGGAAATATTCTAGTTTCCTATGTAACAAATGGCAACACAACGTCTTTAATTGCAATGCAAGAAATACTAATTGCATCTTTAGGTCTGCTTGCAGTGCCAAAAAGCATCAAAATTGAAATAGAAGACTTATATGGAAAAGTAAAACTATTACCAGATAATGTTGGACGCACACTAGAAGAAAATAAAGAAGCAGTATATAGGCTAAATAATATGTCAGAAACCATCTTCGAAATGGCAAAAACATATGAAGAAGCAGCAGCCACAATAGTAGACGAAGAAGAACTAAAAAAACAAGAAGAAGACAACTTTAATATATTTGAAAAAGAACTAGAGAATGATATGGAAGGCATGGAAGAAAATATTTTATTTGATGACATATACATGCCAGAAGAAAATCTACTAGAAGACATCTTTGAAATATTATTAGAAAAAGAAAAAATAACCAGAAGAGATTTGTTAGACACACTTGCAATGCACAATAACTACATTATTGGATATGAAAAAGAATATATAAACGACAGAGTAGAGCAAGACATTGAGCAAATAGTAAAAACCATAAACTATTCATATAAAGTAAGTAAACTAAATTTCATTTGGAAGAAAAAACTAGACGAAAACAAAAAAGCAGTATCTAGCCAATTAGAAGAAGTATCCAAAGCAATTGGAAACTTAGCAAATGAAATAGAGCAAAAAGAAGAAAATATAGATTCCGACCAAAAGGAAAAAGAAAAAATAAAAACATTAATGCAAGAAAAAGAAATAGAAGTGCAAAACATTACAATAAAAAAAGAGCAATCAGGAAAAAGAAAAGTAGTTTTATACACAAAGCCATGCGAAACCTTAGAAAAACCAACATGTGACGTCAAAAAAATGGGAAAAATCTTAAATAAAATCTATGGTGAAAACATGATTTTGCAAAAACAAGAATGTGCTCTTAGACAAAAAGGGCAAGAATGTGCATACACCTACTTAGCACAAGACAAGCAAATGCTTCAAATAGGAATAGCAAAACAAACCAAAGCAGAATCTAGCATTTCCGGAGACACACTATTACAAGCCAAACTAGAAGACGGCAAATACCTAATAGCGCTAAGTGACGGAAAGGGCTCAGGCAAAGAAGCAAAAAAAGCAAGTAAAACAGCAATAACAATGTTAGAAAAGTTGCTATCTTCAGGCTTTGACAAAGACTCTTCCTTAAGACTAATAAACTCCACACTAAACGCAATAAGCGAAGAAGACATGTATGCCACGCTAGACATGGGAGTATTTGATCTATATGCAGGAAACCTAGAATTCATAAAAAATGGAGCCTGTCCAACATATGTAAAAAACGGGCGAAACGTACAAGTACTAAAATCATTATCATTACCAGCAGGAATATTAAATGACATAGACCTAGTAGTATACGACAAAGACTTACAAGTAGGAGATATTTTAGTTATGTGCACAGATGGCATAATCGAATCTTCAGAAGAATATACCAATAAAGAACTATGGCTAAAATTCTTACTAGAAGAAATAGAAACCGACGACGTACAAAAAATAGCCGACATCATATTGCAAGAAGCCATCGACAACAATTATGGCAAACCAAAAGACGACATGACAGTCATTGTTGCCAAAATAAAATAATAAGAACAGCCGAACAGGAGGGACGCCCCTTTTTGTTCCATTTTGGAACACTGGGGACACCCCTCTTTTTGTTTCATTTTGGAATATATCATTTTTCTATGATACAAATGAAAACGTTTTAGTGTTAAAGATTGCTACTTTTTTAATTTCGATTTTTGTCGAAATTTTACGATGAAAAATTCTTGCTTTTTATGTGAAGTCATGATTTAATAGTGCTATTAGATTACATAAAATTGCCATACTATTTAACAATGTAAAAATAATATTTTTCTTAAAATTATTAATTCAAATTATTTGTCTAAAAGTTTTATTCTAAAAAATAAAGAAAAATCTAATTTGTTAAATAAAATTAGAAAACAAAGGAGGGAATAAGTGCTTTTTTATGGAATTTAAAATCTAGTTCGAAAGGAGATATCATCAAATTTTTAGTATTATTCGTGCTTTTAAGTAAAACAAGATAAGTAAAGCAAGAAAGGAAATCATTTATGGAAGAAAAAATCACCTTATTAAAACCAAAGATAGACGTAGTATTTCATTGTTTGTTTAAACCAGGAAATGAAAGAATCACAAAAGCTATGATAGAAGCAACTACAAAAGAAAAAATAGAAAGCATTAACTTAGATAATAATAGATATCTTATGAAAGACTATCCAGATGAGAAGTTAGGAATTGTAGATTTAAAAGCCACGTTAGATAATGGAACTATATGTGATATTGAAATTCAATTGGCAGATAATAAGGATACAGCAGAAAGATTTTTATTTTATTGGAGTAAAATTTATTCAAGTCAATTAGTTCAGGGAGACGATTATGGAAAACTAAATAAAGTAATAGGAATAATAATATTAGATTATGAAATAGAAAAAACAAAAGAAAT
>CANQFS010000017.1 GCA_947599825.1 uncultured Clostridia bacterium | reverse complement strand
AAATTAGAAAAAAATTTATATTAAATTGAAATAATAATTTTAAAAATATATTATTTCTTTTAAATTATTGTTAAATAATATGGTAATTTTATGTAATCTAATAAAGTTATTAAATCATGACTTCACATAAAAAGCAAGAACTTTTCATCGTAAAATTTCGACAAAATATCACATATGTTTTTCAAAGAAAACTTTCATACTATATAAAAAAAGCCACGTTCCGTAAAACTATGGCTTTTTCTATTATTTTTTTGCGTACGTACTGAAGTACTTTAGATATAGCCTTCCAATATAGCGGCTATTCTTTCTTCGTGCTCTACTACAATGGTTTTGAAAGGATCATGAAATTTTTTGAACTTCTTAATAAATACATTCCTTAATTTGTTCCAATACCACCCAATTGCCATTAAAAGGTCACCTTCCGTTTTAATTAGTTTTTGATGATTTGAGTCTCTTATTTGCATTTCTTTTAAGTCTACGCTTTTGCATATCATTATTATTTCTGAATATATTTTTTTCTTTATTTCCATATTTATTGGATATCTAAGAAGTGCTTTTTTCATCTCCTCTAAAAACCGATGTTTTTCTACTTCAAAATCTTTTACTTTTTTTTCATCTAGTTTCATATTTTCCTCCTCCTAATTAGAACTGAGTACTTTTTAATTGCGTCATATTTATTATAATATGCTTTGTCTACGTTGTCAATGGCTTACATGCATTTATTCTTTTCCAATTTACACCAATTTTTATTTCGATTTTTTTATATTTTGGCTTGGTGATTTTTCATTTTATACTTTGCTTATTGATTTTTTGTTTTATTTTTTTGCTTAATGATTTTTCGTTTTTTATTTTGCCTAATGATTTTTTATTTTATACTTTGCTTATTGATTTTTTGTTTTATTTTTTTGCTTAATGATTTTTCGTTTTATATTCTTTCTTAGTGATTTTTCGTTTTATTTTTGGCTTAGTATAATTTTTGTTTTTCTTTATAGTTCTATTATTTTATGATTTATATCATATTTTTCTACTATTTCTTTTTCTCGGTTTGTGCAAGTGAATATGATAATTTGATTATTTGGAAATTCGCTATCTATATATTGTAAAATGTTCTTTAACCTTTCTTGGTCATAATAGGCAAAAGCTTCGTCTAATATTATTGGCATAGTTTCTTCTGTTAATTCTTTTACCATGGCTAAACGTAAAGATAGATATAGTTGGTCTATGGTTCCTATGCTTAGTTTTTCTGCTTCTATATATTCTCCATTTTCTTTTTCTATAATTAGACCATTTTCTTCACTTAAGTGTACTTTTGTGTATTTTCCATTTGAAATTTTTTCTATATTTTTTGATAATTGATTCGTTAGTTTTGGTGTTATATTTTGCTTCATTTTTTTGTATGCAATTTCTAATATTTCTTTTGAAAGTTCTATTGCTTCATTTTCTTTGTTTAGTTCTTCTTCCCTTTGTTTTAAGTTTTCTAATTGTTCTTCTAATAGTGCTATTTGTTCTAATTTTGGTGAAATGGTGCTTTCTTCTAATTCTAAAGAGTGATATTCTAATTTTTTACGATTTTTTTCCTCTTCTTTGCTTTCTAGTTGCCAATTTATATTTTGACTTCTAAATAGTTCATCTATTTGTTCTTTTTGATTGCTATTTTGTTTTATTTTTTCTTTTTCTACATTTTCTTTTTCTTGCATTAAGTTTTTTTGGTTTTGTATTTCTTTTTCTTGTTCTTCTATATTTTTTTGTAAGATTTTTATTTCTGCTTCAATTGTTTCTAAGTTTTGCTTTGCTTGTATGTTTTGTTTTTGTTGCATTTGTATTTTTTGTTTTTGTTTTTCTTTTTGCATTTTTTGCTTTTTTATTTTTATTGCAGTCCAAATAATAGAAAATACAATTATGAGTGCACAGATTGATATAATTATATTATTTTTTAGTACGATGATGGAAATTACTTCTAATAAAATGCTTACTACTAATATGATTATACTTGGCATTGTTCTTTTATTTTTTGATTTTTGCTTTTCTTGGTTTGTTTTGATTTCTTGCTCTTGAAGTTCTTGTTCTTGCACTTTTTTTTGATTTTCTAGTTGATTTTTCTTTTGCTCCTGATTTTCTTTTAGGTTTTCTGATAATTTTATTTTTTCTTTTTCTAGTTTTTCGTTTTCTTTGATATTTTTTACTTTTTTTATTATTTCTACTATTTCTTCTATTTGCCTAATTTCACTTTGCTTTTTTTCTTTTTCTTGCAATATTTCTTGTTTTCTTTCTTTATATTCTTCTAGCGTGCCTATTTCGTCTTGTGTTTTAAATTTTTCTTCTTTTACTATGTTAATTGGTCTTTCTTGTGAGCGTGTTGTTCCTATTTCTTCTAGTTGTTTTTTATTTATTTTGTCTAGTGCTTTTTGATAAGATATACTGTCATCACCTGTTCCTGCTAGGTTTGCGACTTTTTGTACCATTGCATTTTGCATGCTTTGCTCTATTTTTACTTCTTGTTGCATTGAAACTAATGTAGAATAAAATATGTTTTCTTCTACATTGGTTTGCTCTATAAAAAATTGATTTCCATAGGTTTTGTCAATAGTAAATTGTTTTGAAATGTCTTCTAATTGCTCATTGTAGATTGTTGGATTTTTTTTATTAAAGTCTCTAAATACCTCATATTGTGTTCCATCATCTAATGTATATGTTAGCTTTCCTGAAAATTCTTCTTGAGACCATGGTTTGTACTTGTCGTAGTCTGAAATTTGTTTTCCTTTTTTGTTTTTAGATGCGCCATAGAAGATATTTGCAATAAATTTCAATAATGTTGATTTCCCACTTTCATTTTTTCCTTGCACTATATTGATATGGTCTGCAAATTGAATTTCTTTGTTTTCTAGTTTTCCAAAGTGATTAATTTTTATTTCTTTTATTTTCAATATTTTGCTCCTTATTTTATATATGTGTTAGTTTTATATTTTTATTATAAATTGTAAATTTATTATTTATCTTTTTTAAGATAGTACTTCTAAACCAATTTCTAAGGCTTTTTCTAGCATTTCTTTGTTTTCTGGCTCTTTTTGTATTTTTTCTAAGATTTCTTTGACATAGATTCCTCGTAATGTAGTAATTTCTTGTGCTATTTTTTCTATTTCATAACCTAATTTTGTTTTGTCTTTTACTTTGATGATTTCTTTTCTTCTGATTTGCTTTATTAGTTTGTATAAATTTATTTCAAAATTCCTTTGCCCTACTAATGTAATTTTGTATAAGGTGTTTTCTGTTAATTCTATTTCTTCTATTTTTTGTAAGAGTTCTTCTACTGATTTTATTTCTGTGATGTCTAATTCTATTTCTTTTAGTTCTTTTTCATCTAATGGAATAAATTCTAGTTTAAGATTTTCTTTTGTAAGGTTTCCTACTACCATTCCGTGCAAACCTAGTTCGTCGAAGCCTTGGGAAATAACTGAACCTGGGTAAACTATATTAGTATGCTCTTCTAAATTGTTTTTATGGATATGACCTAGCGCGATGTAGTCAAAACCAATTTCTTTTAGTTTTTGGGAAGATAAGTTGTTATAGTCTCTTCCTGTTTTGTCGCTTCCATCTAAGTTTGCGTGTGTTACTAGAATATTGATTTTTTCTTTATTTTCAATTTGAATTTCTTCTATTTTGGAATTTTTTTCATAGAATTCTTCAAAGCCATAACCATATATTATAGCATCTTCATTTTCGATTTTTTGTACTTTTCCTTTGAAAATTGTGACATTACTATTCCACGGAAAAGTGGCATAATAGGAGTTTTTTACATAGGGGTCATGGTTTCCGGGTGCAATATAAATTTTTGTGTTTGGAATTTCGCAAAATAAACTATTTATATATGTAATTGTGCTTTCACGAATGCATTCTTCTTCGTATAAGTCTCCTGCTATGAATAAATATGGTATTTCATTTTGCTTGATGTAATCTATCATATTTTTGAAGGCTTTCCTTTGGTCTAATCTTCGGATTTCACCTAAGTCTGCCCTATCACTTAGCAAACGAAATGGCATATCAAAGTGCATGTCTGCTATATGAACAAATTTCATTTTTATTTCATTCCTTCCATGCTAAAAATGTGTTTATTTTTTCGTTTCAATTCTTCTTAGATTATAATGGCTTTCATAAAAAAAGTCAATAGTTTTTGAAACATTTGTTTTGTTTATTTTTATCCGTATCTTTTATTATTTTAAATAATATTTCATTCTTGTATATTCTTTTTCTTCTAATTTTACTAAAGTATTTAAATGTTCGATGTATAATATTAAAAATCCGCTATAGCGGATTTTTGAATTTTTTATATTTTTTTATTTTTTATATTTTTTTATTTTTTTTATTTTTTTATGCATTACCAAAAGGAACATATATACCAAAAGGGACAGATATACCAAAAGGAAACGTCCCTAATGGTACCTAATGGTAACCCAATAGTATTATTGTGCGATTGGGGTTGGATTAGTTCTCATTGTATTTGTTCCATCCCCTAGTTGTCCTTTACTATTTAAGCCCCATGACCATAAATTTCCGTCTGTGTCAATTGCTAAACAATGGCTACCTCCTGCTGATACTTGTTTCCATTTTTTATTTTCTTCTCCTTCTATTGTTATTTTCGTCGGTACGTTTTTATTTCCTGTTGTTCCATCTCCTAGTTGTCCATAAGTGTTATTTCCCCATACCCATAGGTTGCCTTCCGTATCAATTGCCAAATTATGATCATCTCCTGCTGAAACTTGTTTCCATGTTATATTTGTTTTTTCTGCTACTGTTATTTTTGTTGGTACGTGTTTATCTTTTATTGTTCCATCTCCTAATTGTCCATAAGCATTATATCCCATGCTCCATAGGTTATCATTTTCATCTATTACTAAACTATGATCATAACCTGCATATATTTGTTTCCATTTTTTATTTTCTTCTCCTTCTATTGTTATTTTGGTCGGTACGTTTTTTTCTCCTGTTGTTCCATCTCCTAACTCTCCATTGTGATTATAGCCCCATGACCATAAGTTACCATCCTCATCAATTGCTAAACTATATTGATCTCCTGCTGATACTTGTTTCCATTTTTTATTTTGTTCCTCTTCTATTGTTATTTTTGTTGGTACCAATTTATCGTCATTTGTTCCAATTCCTAGTTGTCCTTTACTATTTAAGCCCCATGACCATAAGTTACCATCCTCATCAATTGCTAAACTATGGCTACCTCCTGCTGATATTTGTTTCCATTTTTTATTTTCTTCTCCTTCTATTGTTATTTTCGTTGGTACTTTTTTAGCATTAGTTGTTCCGTCTCCTAGTCGTCCGTTACCATTATACCCCCATGCCCATAAGCTACCATTCATATCAATACCCAAACTATGATATTTTCCTGCTGATATTTGTTGAAACTTTAATTTTATTTGTACTTCTACTTCTATTGTATCACTTTGTTTATCATTTTTTGCTTTATCATAAGCAACTGCATATACATTATATGTTCCTACGTCTAAATCTTTAATTGCATTTGTATCATATTTTTGGTAGGCTGTATTTGCTTCTTCTTTCTTTTTTACATAGTATTCATATCTATCTATTCCACTTTTTGCATTATCTGTGTCTGCTTCTGCATCTTCTGTTTTAGCTGTTACTATAATCCCTGTTCCTGTATTTTCGGCTGTTATTGTAAATTCTTGTGGTGATAATTTATCAATATTTGCAATTACTATGTCTTTTTCTATTACTGTTCCATCATTTAGAGTTGCTTTTATATGATAGGTTCCATTTGCTTCTACTTCATATATGTGGTCTTTTTCTTCTGTTCCTTGTTTTTGAGTCATGCCCGTTGGAACTTCTATACTACTTACTTCTTGCTCACTTGTTTTTACGCTAATTGTTACTTCAACGTTTTCTTTGGTGTATCCTACTGGATTTACTTTTGCTACTATTCTTACGCCTGTATCTTTCGTTATACCATTTATAACTACTTTTTCATTTTCATTATAGCCTAGTTCTATTACATAACCTTCACATACCCCTGTACTTGAGTCTATGTCTATTTCTTCAAAGGTTCCTTTTTCATATAAGGCAAGTAATGCGTCTTCTATTGTTAGCTTTTCTCCTTTTGCTACTTTCTGTATATCTAAAGCTAGTATTTCAGATTCTACTCTTTCTTTTATTCCTGCATATTGATAGTCTTCTGCACCTTTTCTTGCTTTTGCTAGTAAACCATTTTTACCTAATACTATGCTTAGTGTTACCCCTGCCAAAATGATTAGTATAATGATTGTTACTACTAGTGCTATTAGTGTGATTCCTTTGTTAATTTTTTTATTTTCTTTTGTGGCTCCTTGGCTTTCTGTTTTTTTACTATTTTGAATCTTTTTTACTTGCTTCTTTTCCTGTTTCTGCTTATTTTTCATTTGTTTTACAACTCCTTTTTTTGTTTTATTATATATTTACATATCTTTAAACACAATGAAATAGAGTTTTTTAGCTAATAACTTTTTTACATAATTATTGCAAAAAAGTCTATTCTTTTAATTAAATACTAAAACACAAAAGAGCTGTAAAAAATTTATTTTAAACTTTTTACAGCTCCTTTTTATTTCTTTAATTTTATTATGCTAAGATTTATTGTATATTTTAATTTTATTTTTTTATCTAAAAGTTGTCCAGATTTTGGAGATTTTAATCCCTAAAATTTACAATTTCCTATTCCATTGGTCCAAATAGTTCATCAAATTTTGCTTCTAGTTCTTTTTGTATATCTTCTGTAAATAGTTGTGGTTTTTCACTTTCTTGGTCCTCTGGAAGTGTTGGACTATCAAAATCGTCAAAGTCTAGTAAATCAATAACTGGTTCTTTGCTTTCTTGTGCTTTTGATTCTTGCTGTTTTGTTTCTCCTATTTCTGCTTCTTCTAAGCCTTCAATTATTAATGGATCTTTTGCCATGTTATTTTTTTCTTGGCTTTCTTCTTGATTGTCTGGTTCTAATTCTATTTCTAGCCCTAATTCGGCTGGCTTATTTGCTTTTGATGTCTCATTTTGTTCGTTTTGTGCAAAAATTTCTGAATTTTTTTCGTCTTTTTCATTTAGGTTATCTTCAAATAAATCATCTAATGATTCTACTTTTAAGTTTTCTGATGCTTTTTTATTTGTGTCTGGCTGATAAGGGTTGTAAGGGTTATATTTTCTCCATTCGCCCCTAACGCCTGCATCAAATTCATTATGGTTTAAACGATGTGCTTGCAATTCTTTATACATTTTTTGATGTGTGAAATAGTAATATTTCTTTGCTTTTACTGGCTTGATTCCTTTTTCAAATATGATGCATAAATCGTTATCCATTCTACGTAGTTCGTCTGGTGTCATTAGTGCTCTTCCCATTAGTTGTTCAGAGTCACTATAGCCTTGCTTATGCCAGTGCTTATCTCTGTTGGTTGATTTACTTTGCCTAAAGATTGTTTTTTCTCCTAAGGCTTTTGAGAAATATTCTACTGTTTTATATGAGTTACTTCCTAGAAATACGTGTGTGTCACAGTTTCCCATGATAGTTTCGTATGATTTTTCATATACTGCTTCTAGTTGGTCTAAGTTTTGTAATATAACACTAAATTGTATGCCTCTACTTCTTGATGTTGAGATTTTTTTGTCAAAGTCTGGTATCCTACCTATGTTGGCAAATTCGTCTAGTATGAAAAATACCGGCATTTTTAGTTTTCCACCGTTTAAGTCTGCGTAATTATATAGTTGTTGTATCATTTGTGAGAAGAATATTGTTAGTAAGAAGTCATAGGCTGTGTGTGTATCTGATGATATAACGTAGACTGCTGTTTTCTTTGTTCCTATATCTTCAAAGTTTATAGTATCTGTTGAGGTTACTTCTGCAATGTCTTTGGAATCGAATTTTCCAAGTTTTGATTGTAATGAACTTAGAATTGAGCCATAAGTTTTTTCTGGTGCTATTTCAATAGATTTGTAATACATTCTTGCTGGGTGGTCATATGGCAATTGATTGATTAATTCAGTAAGTAAGTTACTTCCGCCATTGGTATTAGCTGCTCTTACAAGTTCAGAACAGCTTGCTAAGTTTTGCTCTTCTTCTGGTCTTGTTGCTATTAGATAGTATATTAATGCTTTTAGTAGCATTTCTGCCATGTCGTCCCAGTATGGATCTGATTTAGTTTCTGATGCTTGTCCTTTTACTACTGTATTTGCAATAACGTCGACATCTAGTTCACTTGCTACGTGCATTAGTGGGTTGTACCCATCACTGTTTGCAGGGTTTACTAGGTTTAGTACTTTTATGTCGTAGCCATGTTCTTTTAGGTATCCTGCTGTATCATCATATAATTCTCCTTTTGGATCTGTAAATACATAAGAGCCTAGCATTTGGTATGCATTTGGTTTTGAATATGATGCTGATTTACCAGAACCTGAACCGTCCTACGATTAATGTGTTGATGTTTCCTCTTTTATCTATTGGTAAGTAATTGTCTTCTGCTAAAATTATTCCTTTATTTTTATTTAATATACGATATTGCTCTCCATGCTCGCTCCAGTCACTAGAGCCATGCTCCACGTCGTGATATTCTCCTTTTGGTTTTGTTTTTATAAAACCAATTATAGAGCAAATAATAAATAGGACTGTGTAGTTGATTAGGCAACTTGTGAATGTTCCAAAATATTCTTTGTTAAACATTTTGGTTATGCTTGAAAAGCTTGTGATTGCTGGCACAATGCGTTCAAGAAATATATTTAAATTAAATTGCCCAAAGCTGTTGGTTGCTTCTTTTATACTATAGGCTATAGGCGAAACAAGTACTATGGCTAAAAACACCCATAGTACTCCGATAATAATAATAATTTTTTTACTTTGTTGTAAAGTTCTTTTGAATTTATCCATAGCTTCCACCTTTTCTTTTGTTAAATTATGCTAATTCTTGTGCGTCTTCTTTTTGTCTTCTTGTTTTTGCTTTATTTAAGTTTATAATTTTTTCGTCTCGTTCTGCTTTTGGCTTCATGAAGTTCTTTATTTTTCCATGTTCTTTTGCCATAATTAGTGAATGCTCGGTTGGTCTATTTTCATTGTTTTCTTTTACTTGTGCAAAGTTTGCTTTTTGCATGATGATTTGCCCTGCTTCTGTTTTTATTGTTCCATTTTTTAATATTTCTGCATTTCCTACAGAAATAACCATGTTCTCTTTTAGTATGTTGTCTTTTTCTCCTGCTGATTCTACTTTAATTCCTGGTTCTTTTTCTTTTCCAAATGACATAAATACAATGTCAAATTTTGAATCTCCATTTGTTTGATTCATTTTTTACGTCCCCTTTCTAGTCTTTCTTATCTCGCACTTCAAAGGCAAAATAAGATTTATATGGTTTTAATTTACATTTTCCTTTTACTTCATTTGTTTTTTCGTCAATATATAATATTGGCTTTACTTCTTCTGTTGTTTCTGGGTCTATGATTGATATTGGTCTCTTTAAATTTGGTGTATATTGAAATTCTTTATCTTCTTCTTGTTCATAATATAAAGTATCAAACTTGATTGGCACTGGCTTTTTGGATATTCTTATTTTGTCGTCTTCCATAACGCCTGTGTTTACTACTACTTTTTCTTTTCCAAATGATAAAAATAGAAGTTGTTCTTCATAGTCTGGTTCATCAATAAAGAATGTTTTTCTTTTTAAGTTTCCTTTTAGTTCTTCTGTGGAAATGAGCCTTTCTACAGTATATTTAGGATACTCTGCTAAATATTCTTTTGCAGTTTTGTTAATACGATAGATGACTGTATTAACTCCTTCTGGATCGGTTATACTAAAGTGTTTACCTTGTATACTCTCCATTTTTGCACCCCTTTCTATGAACCGAATTTCATAGTTTTTCTTTTGTTTTGCCACTAAACATAATTATACACCTATATGCTTGACTTGTCAATTGTTTTTCTAATTTATGTTGATTTCTTGATTTCTTGGTTCATATTTTGATATTTCTTTTAATTTTTTATATATTTCTATTTCTTCTTCGGATAATTGTTTTGGTATTACAATTTTTATTTCTGCATATAAGTCCCCTCTGCCACCTTTTCCGTCTTTATACCCTTTTTTAGGAATTTTTATTTTTTCTCCGCTTCGCATTCCTTGTGGAATGTATATATTGCTTGTTCCGTCAATTCCTTCTATGGCTACTTTTGTTCCTAATGCTGCTTCCCATGGGGTTATGTATAAGTCGGTATAGATGTCATAGCCATATAAACGGTATTTTTTTGTGTTTTCAATGTTTACTTTTACAAATAGGTCTCCACTATTTCCTCCGTTTATTCCTGGCTTTCCTTGCCCTATTAAACGCATTTTTTCGCCGTTTCGAATTCCTGCTGGTATTTTTATAGAGAAGGTTCTCATTTTTCCGTCGGTTGCTCTTAATGATATTTTTTTGTTGCTTCCATAATAGGCTTGCTCTAAGTTTATTGTAATTTCTGTTTCTACGTTTTCTCCTTTTTCTGGTACTTTTCTTTTTTCTTGTTTTTGGAAGATTTTTAAGTTACCAAATAATAGAGTAAAGAAGTCTGGCTTTGCTTCTCTTTCTTCTTTTTGCTTTTCGAGTCTTTTTCCTACATGTGAGTACCATATTTTGTCGTATTTTCTTTTGGAATTTGGTGTAGATAGTGTACGGTATGCTTCGTTTATGTCTTTGAATCTTTCTTCTGCTACGCTTCCACTATTTACGTCTGGGTGGTATTTTTTTGCTTGCTCACGAAAGGCAATTTTTATTTGTTCTATTGTTACTTTATTGGTTTCTAGCCCTAGTATTTTATAATAATCTTTGAATATCATTTAACGTCCTCCCATTTTTTCATGGTGCATTTATTATATCAAGATTATCTTTGTTTTTCAATAGGTTGTTTTGATTTTTATTTGTGTTTTTTTCTTAAATAAATATTTTTTGAAAATATAAGGCTCTATTTTACTTAAAGGAGATTTTTTTAGTAAAATTATGATAAAATTTGATAATTCTTAAACAAAAACAAACTATTCCCTTAAATTAATTGGAAATAGCCTATTTTATTGATATTAAATTATTGTTTGATAAATTATATTATCTCCCTTTACTATTATTTTGTTCCATTTTTCTTTTCATTTTTATTAGTATAATATAGCAAATATTTTTTTACAATGCTTGTAAGAATTGTTTTATTTTCGCATATTCTATACTATTTGTATAATAACATGGATTTATTGAAACATGATTTCCAATATGCAAATTAGAAGCAATATTCATATACAAAGGATTTTGAATATAATTTTACTTTTGTAAGGCAATATTTTTATACTTTAATTAGTCTTCTTCTTTGTTAGATACTGATGTGTTCAAATAATTTATAATATTCTCTTTTAAATCTTCTATCGAAGATTTTGTACTATGTATATTTAATAACCCTTGTCCTATTTTTTTATTTACTTTATATACCATATCAATATAGTCCTTAAGTTCTTCCTCTTTTTGAATATCAGAAAATATATCAATCATTTCATCTTTGAGACTATTATTATTGTTTGTAAAATATTCTATAATCTTATTTTGTTTTTTCATTTCCTTTTCCATAATATTTTTAATATTTAATATATTTGGATATACTAAGTAACTATATCCATTTTTTACCATATTAAATATTTTATTAGCCTTCATTTCAATTTCTTGTTGTAAAGCATAAGTAATAATTACAGGTTGTTTGTTTCTAAAAAACTCATTTTGTACAAATCTTTCTATAATTGGAAACATATTTTGTATTAAAAACACATTTTCTTTACCACTAACTTTTCCAAAAACAATTGTATCAACATTAGGGTTTTTATTGTTTTTCAACTGATTTTGAATCTTCTTGTTATATATTTCATGATATTTTTTTGTTTTTGTACTTACTGGTACAAACCAAATAATATCACTATTCTGATTATCTTTAAAGCAATAATAGCATGGTCTTTTATTACCATTTTCTTTATTTTGCATCAATTCTTTATCATTTACAATATCAAAAAAATAATCTTTAATAAAATAGAAATATCCTTTTTTAATCTGCATAATTACTCCTTGTAAAAAAATAGTAAGGCACTTTTAAGCACCTTACTTAATAATTTAATCACCTACGCATTTAATGTTTCGCAAGTAGGGTTGCGACATTATTTACTCACCTGTGCATTTATAACCCGCAAACAGGGTTGCGACATTATTTACTTATTAATATTATACTATTGAGATTATATTTTTGTCAAGATATTTATAATATTAATTTTATATATATTATGTAAAATTTCAAAAAATATTCATACAGAATAAAATTAATCTATTTTATATTTATAATATTATTATTTCTATCATTATGGGTGAAATTATTTTCATACCCATTGAAGATAATATAAAAATTTTCCTTTGATAATTGTTTTCAATTACTATTTTTATATATCTTTCTTTATTGCTTAAACAAGTAATCTTCCCATACAGTAATTTTGCTTTTTCTGTTAGTTCACTATCATATCTGACATTTGCTGGTATAATTGCATAATATCCAACTTTATTCTTTTTACTTTCCTCCAGTAATTCTATTAAAAAGCTGAGGTAAAAAACTTTCAACGTTTTTACTTCAACTTTTGGATTTCAGCTAATTTATTCTTGGCAAGAGTATTTTTAATTTTTATTTTTTTGCATTATAACTTAAAGCTATTTTATATACAGTATAGGTCTGAATGTGCAAGCTCTATTAAAAACATGTGACTGGTTGCTAACACGTAAAGCTGTATAATTTGTACTTTCAAAGACATTTCCTCCTCTACGGGCGCAAGGATACGCGCAAGAATTACTCGTATACTGAGAGTATTCGGTAGTCCATTCACAACAATTAGATGCCATATCATTAATTTTACATACCTCATCATCATTTTTTCCTGTATTATCTAAAGTAGTTTTTTTTGCAGTTTTTATGGAATAATCTGAATCATTTGAAAATTTCTGTATATACACAATAGCAGTATCCCATGCATAACTATTAACTAAATCGGATTGTACTGTAGTATATATACTATCACATACCTCTGCCGCATTTATTTGCGTTATATTATTCCATAAATATCCTTCTTTTTTTGTAGCAGAGCTGTTTTCATTAATAAATCCATTTGAAATTTTTGAATTAGGCTTATTATCTTTTCCGTAACTTGCCTCATAACGTGCAATATAATATCCGCCATTTTCTTTTACACTATTTATAAATCCTGCTAAATCTTTCGCTGTTCGATTTTCTCCTGCCATATAATCTACTATTCCTGGGCGATAAGTATCTAATTCTTTACTTTCTGTAAATGTCGATTTTGTTTCATCTGCATAATCTTCTGCCTTTTGTCCTAATTTTTCTAGTCCATTATTATCAAATGTATATCTTCCTAATGTGATTTCTATTTCTTCTGTTTTTCCTTCACTACTACTCTTTTTTATTAAATTGGTTCCATCTTGGTTAATGTTGCTTACTGGTATCCATACATATTGGTTTCCTCTTTGTTTTTCATCTCCGTCTGTTGTTATATCTTTATCTTCTATTATTATTCCATCTGTTACAGTATCTCCTGAATCTTCTGCTATTTTGAAACCTGCTGGAATTACTATTTTGTTTTTATCATTATCGTCTAACGTTGTCTTTTCATAAAAATAGCCATAATCTTTTGCTTCTTCTATTGTTTTAGGTCTATTGTCATTTGCTATCTTGTCTATTCCTTCCTCTAAATCATTTGTCATTTTTTGTTCATCTATTGCTGCTTGTTTATAATCTTCTGCTGCTTTTCTTGCTTTATTAAACAAGCCATTTTCTCCTAGTACTAAATTAATACTTATTCCTGCTAAAATGATTAATACAATTATTGTTATAACTAGTGCTATTAGTGTAATTCCTCTTTGGTTATTCTTTTCATGTAATTTGTTTTTTTTCTTTGTTTCTTCTCTTTTCATTTGTTTTTCTGTCTCCTTCATTTTTTATTTTATTATATCTTTGCATTTGGCTAAAAACAATAAAATAAAGCTTTATAGCTAATAACTTTTTTACATAATTATTTTTACATTGTTATTTATTTAATTGCTTTGTAACAAATTCATAACAAAAAAAGAAGGGGTGTCCCCACCGTTCCATTTTGGAACGAAAAGGGGCGTCCCTCTTGTTCTTTGTAAAATAGAAAAATTACCTTTAGGACGTTTCTTAAAGGTAATTCTTTTATTTATTTTAGATAAAGTATTGGTCTAAATGTGTAGTTCTTGTAAATGATACTATAGGTCGCAATGTTGCAGTTACGACTGCTCGCATAGTAGTCACTAACGGTACCGCAGTAGCCTCCCCTACTGACGCAAGTGTAGGTGAGCGAATTAATCGTGCTCTTAGAGCACTCTGTAGTCCATTCAAAACAATTTGATGCCATATCATAGATATTACATACTTTATCGGTTGTGTCTTTTTCTCTTTCTCCTGTATTAGCTAAAGTATGATTTTTTGAATTTTGCATTGAATAATTTGTAAGCCCCGAAAATTTTTGAATATATACAATAGCCGTATCCCATGCATAACTATTTACTAAATCTGAACTTATTGTATCATACATATTTTCACATGCTTCTGCTGCTTTTATTTCTGTTATATTATTCCATAAGTATCCTTCTGTGGTTGGAATAGTGCTACTTTCATTAATAAATCCATTTGAAACTTTTGAATTAGGTTTATTATCTACTCCATAACTTGCCTCATATCTTGCAATGTAATAACCTCCATTTACCTTTACACTTTCTATAAATTTTCCTAATTCTTTGGCTGTGCGATTTTGTCCATTTGCATCAGAACTTTCTACACCTGGCTGATAATCTGTTAATTCTTGATAGTCTGTATCTATTGGAATGATTGGTGTAGAGTTTTCTGCCGCTTGTTCTAAGTGTTCTGTTCCATTACTATCAAATTTATATCTTCCTAAAGTGATTTCTATTTCTTCTGTTTTTCCTTCACTACTACTCTTTTTTATTAAATTGGTTCCACCTTGGTTAATGTTACTTACTGGTATCCATACGTATTGGTTGCCTCTTTGCTTTCCATCTCCGTCTGTTGTTATATCTTTATCTTCTATTATTATTCCATCTGTTACAGTATCTCCTGAATCTTCTGCTATTTTGAAACCTGCTGGAATTACTATTTTGTTTTTATCATTATCGTCTAACGTTGTCTTTTCATAAAAATAGCCATAATCTTTTGCTTCTTCTATTGTTTTAGGTCTATTGTCATTTGCTATCTTGTCTATTCCTTCCTCTAAATCATTTGTCATTTTTTGTTCATCTATTGCTGCTTGTTTATAATCTTCTGCTGCTTTTCTTGCTTTATTAAACAAGCCATTTTCTCCTAGTACTAAATTAATACTTATCCCTGCTAAAATGATTAATACAATTATTGTTATAACTAGCGCTATTAATGTAATTCCTCTTTGGTTATTCTTTTCATGTAATTTGTTTTTTTTCTTTGTTTCTTCTCTTTTCATTTGTTTTTCTATCTCCTTCATTTTTTATTTTATTATATCTTTGCATTTGGCTAAACACAATAAAACAAAGCTTTATAGCTAATAACTTTTTTACATAATAATGATAATTTTATATGTTCATAAATAAAAATAAGTAGAACTTTTTATAAAATTCTACTTATTTTTATTATATGAATATTTTTTTATTTTCTATCTTTTTTATATTTTTCCTTTGACCTTTTTTCTTCCAAAATTCTGTTACATTTTTTCTTTATTACCTTAACATCATTAAAGAGGGGTGTCCCCACCGTTCCATTTTGGAACGAAAAGGGGCGTCCCTCTTGTTTCTTCTTGTTTAATTTTCCATTGCTAATTCTACTAATTTGTCTAATAAGTCTGGAGTGTTTATTCCAGAGGCTTTCATTAATTCTGGATACATGCTAATGCTTGTGAAACCTGGCAGTGTATTTATTTCGTTGATGATTACTTCGTTTGTTTCTTTTTCTACAAAGAAGTCTACTCTAGATAGTCCTTTTCCGTCTACTGCTTTGAATGCTTTTTTTGCTTGTTTTTGTATTTTTTCTGTGATTTCTTTTGGCAAATTTGCTGGTATTACTGTTCTAGATTCTTGGTTATTATATTTTGAGTCGTAACTATAAAATTCTTCTGCTGATAAGACTTCTCCTACGCATGAGCTTATTACTTCTTCATTTCCTAAAACTGCACATTCTACTTCTCTTGCATTTATTCCTTGTTCTACTATTATTTTTGTGTCATATTTGCTTGCATATTCTATGGCTTTTTCTAATTCTTCTTTTGTTTTTACTTTTGTTATTCCAACAGATGAGCCTGAATTAGAGGGTTTTACAAACATTGGATATTTGATTGTTTTTTCTATTTTTTGGCTTATTTGCTCTAGGGTGCATATTTCTTCTGTGAAATCTTTTTCTATATAACGATATTTTTCTTTGTCTTTACGTATGTATATATATGGTACTTGTTTTAATCCTGCTTTTTCAAAGATTATTTTCATATAGGCTTTATCCATAGAGATACTAGAGCCTAACACTCTGCAACCTACATATGGAATTTTGATTAGTTCAAGTAGTCCTTGAATGGTTCCATCTTCTCCATATAGACCGTGTAGTACAGGAAAGATGCAGTCCATTTTTTTTAGGTATCCTATTGGATTTAATATTTTCTTCTCTTCTTTTATTTCATATCCTACTTTTATTTCTTTTTGTTTTTGCACGTCTTCTGTATATTCATACCAATTTCCTTCTTTGCTAATATAAATTGGATAAATTTCATATTTTTCTTTGCTTAGATTTTTTATGATTGATATTCCAGATACTATTGATACGTCATGCTCTGTTGACATACCTCCAAAAATAACCGCTAATTTTAATTTACTCATTTTTATTGTTTCCTCCCCTTAAGGCATAGGTTTAACTGACAACAGTTGTTGTTTGCTAATGTTTTTTTGCCTTTTTCTTTTTGCGATTGTTATCTTTTGGGAATTTTTTATTTTTTCTTTTTGGAATTTTTTTGGATTTTTTTATTTCTTTATTTTTGAAGTCTTCTCTTTTGGGATTTTTTATTTCTTTATTTTTGCAATCTTTTTTTTGATTTTTTATTTCTTTATTTCCGGAATTTTGATTTATTTTTTCTCGAAATTTGTTTTTGTTATATTTTTTTCTTAACAATTACTTTTTTATTGTATTTTTCAATTTTACTTTTGTGCATTTTTTTATTTGCGATTTTTAGTAATTATACTTTGTTGTATATTACTTTTAGCATTTGCTTTTATTTTGTAATTCCTTCTAAAATTTCTCCAAAATTCATTCCGTGAGAGGCTTTTAATAGTATACAATCTTTTTCTTGTTTTATTTTGTTTATGATTTCTATTGCTTCTTGATTTGACTTGCATATTTTTACTTGAGTAACTTTTGTGTTTTTTGAATTTTTATTATTGTCTTGGGCTACTTGAGCTATTTGCTTTGCTTCTTCTCCTACTGTAATTAAAATATCTATTTGGTTTTTTACTACTTCTTCTCCTATTTTTTGATGTAGTTCTTTTGAATATTTTCCTAGTTCTAGCATATCTCCTAATACTGCTATTTTTCTTTTTTCTTGTACTTTTCCTAAATAGTTTAGTGCTGCTTTCATAGAGTCGTAGTTGGCGTTATAATAGTCACTAATTATTGTTATGTTATTTTTTGTTGTAATATCCATTCTTTTTTCTGTTAGCTTAAAGTTTAGAATTCCTTTTGCTATGTCTTCTAATGGAATATTAAAAATGCTTCCTACTGCTATTGCGCATAGACTATTTTGCACAAAGTGGTTTCCTGCTACTGGTACTTGTATTTGTTGTTTTGTTCCTTTTAATTTATATATACTTTCGTTTTCTTTTGAAATGATGTTTTCTGCCATATAGTCACTTTCATTTTCTATTCCATAGGTAATTATTTTATATTTTTCTTTATTTTCTAAATACCATTTATGTAATAAGTCATTGTCGTTGTTAATTACAAGTGTTCCATTTTCTTGCATACCTTCTAATATTTCTAATTTTGCTTTTAGTATGTTTTCTCTTGAACCTAAGTTTCCAATGTGCGAGGTTCCTACATTTGTAATTACACAAACGTTGGGCCTTGCTATTTTGCTTAATGTTCTAATTTCTCCTAAATGACTCATTCCCATTTCTACTACCATGGCTTCTTCTTGTTTTAGCCTAAAAATGGTTAGGGGAACTCCTATGTGATTGTTATAGTTTCCTGCTGTTTTTAGCGTTTTACATTTTTCATTTAATACGCTTGCTAGCATGTCTTTTGTGCTTGTTTTCCCTACGCTTCCTGTAATTGCTACTACTGGAATGTTGTATAAACTTCTTTTGTATGTTGCTATTTGTTGCATGGCTTTTATTGTGTCTTCTACTAAAATTATAAATTTGTCTTTTGCATATTTTGTGATTTGTTCTTGTGTTATTTCAATGTTTTGTAAGATGGCGCCTTTTGCTCCTTTTTTGAATGCTTCTTCAAAAAATGTACTTCCATTTATTTTTTCTCCTTGAATGCCTAAGTAAATGTCGTTTGGTTTTACTTCTCGTGAATCTCTACAAAAGTCTTCACATTTTTCGTTTTTTTCTCCTATTACCAATGTTCCGTTTGTTACTTTTAAAATGTCTGCTACTGTTAGTTTTTTCTTTTCTTCTTTCATGGCTTTTAACCTTCTTTTTATTTGGTTGTTAGAAACAGAAATTATTCTTTTTCTAATCTTCCTTATTATATGATATAGGTTTTGATTTTGCAACTAAACGTAATATTTTTATTTATTGCGTTTTTTACTTTTTATTAATATGCCTTCTTTATCACTATGATTTTCGCTTTTGCCATTTTACTTGCTTTTATATATTTTAAAATGAGAGTTCTTATTTTTATAAGAGCCCTCATTTTGTTATTGTTCTACACTTCTATTTGCAATTTCTATTGCTTTTGAAACAATATTTCCACAAGTTTTTGAAGATACATTTTGCCACCCACCGTCTTGTTTTACTTGTTCATACACACCTAATTCTTTTGCAATTTCTTCTTTTAAATTTTCAGACATCATACTACTTTTTCTTCCCATTTTAGTTTCCTCCTCATTCATTTTGATGATTTACGGATACTTTTTTGAAAAATAAATTTCTTTTTTATTTTATTTATATTTGTTTTTAGGATAGTTTTTCTTTTTTCTTTGGAGTACTCCTTTTTTATATAAAAGAGTTCTATTCTTTTTACAACTTAAATATAAGATAATTCATTTTTCTATTTATAGTATGTGTCTTTTTATTTTTCTTATACTTCTATAAATTTTCCAATGCCTCTTTGGGGACTTACCTTTTGAGACATACCTTTGGGGACGTACCTTCGGGAAGTTACCTTTGGGGACGTACCTTTGGGGACATTTCCTAAAGGTACATTTACTTCTAATTATTAGTAAATAGTTAATATGCAGAGATAATACCTATAGAATTACTTAAATTTCCTATTTTTAGCATTTTTTATTCAAAAATGGTTTAAAATGGCAAAAGTTACCTTTAGAAAACGTCCCCAAAGGTAACTAAAAGGTACTAAAGGTAACTTTTTTATATCACATTGTTAGTGTTCCGTTTGGTGTATCTCTTATGACTAGAATGTCTTCTTCGTTTCCGGTTTGTGCATTGATATATACTAAGAATTCTGTTCCTTCTATGCTTCCTTTGAATTCCCAACAGAAGATTTCTGTTTGAAATTCGGTTGGTATTACTGCTAAACTTTCGCTTTTTATATCTAGTGTTGGATTTAAGTTTTGTTTTGCTTCTTCTTTGGTTATTTTTACTTCTGGCAGGCTTCTTTCTTGATGTGAATTTAGATATCCTGTTGTTTCTATTCCTAGTATTTCTCCGTTGTCTAATGCTATTTTTAGTTTTATTAGGTCTGGATACATTGTAACTTGCCCGTTTTCTGTTTGTTGATGATATGCGTAATTTATTGTTAATACTCCGCTTTGTTTTAAATAGTAAGTTTCTTTCATGTTTGGAAATCCTTTGGCATTTAGGAAGTTTATTCCAATTTCATTTGCTCTTTCTTGTGATATGGTTTCTGCTTCTACTTCTCTATTGTAGTTCATAAATACAACATGTCCGCCTTTTTGCGTTATTGAGATTATAAGTGAATTGTTTTTGTCTTTTTCATTATTTAAAGTAATATAAAAGTCATAAGATGGCATGTCTGTATTGTTAGTTAGTCCTTGTGATGTGATTTCTTTTATTTTGTCTTGCCCTACAAATTCTATGGCAATTTGTTTTGCTTGCTCTTCACTTATTTCTTCTCCAGTTAGCCCTTTTTTTTGCGTTGATGTCATGTGCTCTGAAAAGGCTCCATCGTAGATTAAGCCTGCATATTCATGGAAGTTTTCTTCTAAATTATTGAAACTATCTTTTGATATGTTGCTTACTTGTGCTGCAAATACACTACTTCCTTTGTTTGTTAATTCTCCCCATTTTATTCTTCCGTCATTCATGTCTGCAGATAGTTGATTTAACGTGTTTTCTAATTCTATGCTATAGTTGTGCAATTCTTTTAGATTGTCGAAATCTTCTTGTGTTAGTTCCTCGTTATATATATTTTTTCTCGAAAGACTAAAACTATAATCACTTACTTGGTTTAAAAATTTGGAAGTGTTGGCTAGTTCTTGCGAACCCATTGGAAGTCTTCCTAAGTAACTTTGTGCAAGGTTTGCTTCTCTCCATAAATGAGTTAGTGTTTCTGCTCCATGCTCTGGCGTGCTAGATATTAGTGATTTTGCTAAATATACTTCTACATTTTGTACATAGTCTACTAGTTCAAAAAATGCCATGTTGTACTCGTTTTCTGTCATTTGTCGATAGTCTCTTTCTCTTTTATATGTGTAGATTCCAAGTATTGCAATTACTGCTACTAGTGTTACTACTAGTGAAAGCATGTGTCTGTCTTGCAAACGGTTTTTCCAATCATAAATTTTTTCTTTGATTTTTCCCATGTAATTTCTTTCCTTTCTCATTTTCTATTTTTTTTCTTTTGTTTTTAACTTTTGTTAAGGGTGTCCCAAATTGTCCCATTTGTCGCAATTGGGGACTGTCCCAAATTGTCCCATTATTTGCAAAAGCGGTGCTTGCCTATGGTTTTTATGAGCGGTCTTGACCATATCCATTTATTTGTGGCTGTATTTGGATTGAAATAATAAATTGCTCCTCCTGTTGGATCCCAACCGTTCATTGCATCTCGTGCTGCTTTTAATACTGTGGAGCCTTCTGCAATTGGTACGTTGATTTGCCCGTCTGCTACTGCTGTAAATGCTCCGCTTTGATATATTACTCCTGCTATGGTGTTTGGAAATTGTGAGTTTTTGACACGATTTAATATGACTGCTCCTACTGCTACTTGTCCTTCATATGGCTCTCCTCTTGCTTCTCCATTGATGGCTCTTGCCATGAGTTGTAGGTCAGATGTTGAATTTCCACTTGCTGCATAGACTTGATTTTGTTTTGGCGCTCCTATAATTTTGGTTATTCCTATTATGCTAAGTGCAATAAGAATTATTATCATTATTGTTTTGCTAATTTTTTTCACTTTTTTGTTTTTCCTTGTATAATATATTTAGGTTTTTAAAAGGTTACCTATAAACCTTTATTTAACAATTATTTCATGATATAATTGTTATGTTGACACTATGGATTTTTATTTTTCTTTTGTAAATTTGATTATTGTATTTTTTCTATTCTTTTCTTTATTTTTTATCTTTTTGTTTTTTATTTTTTATTTTGCTCCTCTTTTGTGATTTTTATTCTTTTTTGTAATTTTTTTCTTATTTTTTTCATTACAATTTAAAAAGTCTATTTTCTTTTTTGTTTTTTGCTTGGTTTCCTTTTTTTCTTGTTTTTTATTTTTGGCTTTTGTTTTTGATTTCTTGTTTTTTGTTTCTTGCTTTTTGTTTCTTGCTTTTTGTTTCTTGCTTTTTGTTTTAGTTTCTTATTTTTTGTCTTGTTCTTCGTTTTTGTTTTCTCGTCTTTTGTTTTGGCTTCTTGTTTTTTATAGTTTTGCTTTTTTATAAAAAAACTTTTTATTTATACGTTTTAATATTTTTATAAATTTTTATATTTTTTGATTTTTTTTTATTTGTATGATAAAATCAAAAAAAATTATGGGAGATGTTTATGAAAAAGGTTTTAATTTTTTACGCTTCTTATGGCGGAGGTCATTTGTCGGCTGCTAAGTCAATTAAACAGTTTATTGATGAAAATTATTCTGATGTTCAAACAGAAATGATTGATTGTGTAAAGTATGTTAATAAGGCTTTAGATAAAATTACTACTGCTGCTTATCGCCAAATGGCTAAGAAAGCTCCTTGGGCTTGGGAGAAGGTTTATTATAAGTCTCAAGGTGGTTTGCTTGGCAAGGTAAGTACTACTTCTAATAAGGTTATGGCTGTTAAAATGGCTAAGTTGTTTCGTGAGTTTAAGCCTGATGTTGTTATTTCTACTCACCCTTTTGGCTCTCAAATGACGAGTTATTTGAAGCAAAAGGGTAAAACTAACTGCATTCTTGCTACTATTATGACTGATTTTAAATCTCATGAGCAATGGCTTATTGGTAATAAGTTTGTTGATTTTTATTTTGTTTCTAATTCTTCTATGAAGGAAGATATGATTCACGATGAGATTCCAGAAGATAAGATTTTTGTAACTGGCATTCCTATTTCTAACCGCTTTTTGCAAAGTTATGATAGGGCTTCTATTTTTTCTTCTTTTGGTTTAGAACAAGGAGTAAAAACTGTTTTGTTTTTTGGTGGTGGCGAGTATGGTCTTGGAAAGGATAAGACTGTTGCTATTTTAGATGCTTTAACTGATTTTGAAAATATTCAGGTTGTTGCTATTGCTGGTAAAAATGAAAAGATGAAACAAGATTTTGAGAAGATTGTTGCTCAAAAGAATAAAAATCAGACAGTTAAGGTTCTTCCTTTTACTGATAAGGTTCCAGAGTTGATGTCAATTTCTGATATGGTTATTACAAAACCAGGTGGTTTAACAGTTAGTGAGTCTTTGGCTTCTCATCTTCCTTTAATGGTTATTAACCCTATTCCTGGTCAAGAGGAGGAAAATGCTGAATTTTTAGAGAAAACGGGGTGCGCAGTTTGGCTTAAAAAAAATGAAGATCCTAAAGAGGTTCTTTCTTCTATTTTGAATAATTCTACTAAGTTGAGAGAAATGAAAGAGTTAGCTGAGCGTTTTGCAAAACCGGATTCTACAAAGGATATTTGCTCTACTATTTTTTCTAAATAGGAATATTATTTTTTGAAAACGGAAACTATAAAAAAGAAAGGATATGAATATAATGACAAGTAAACAACGTGCTTATTTAAGAGGTCTTGCTAATACTTTAGATGCTATCTTCCAGGTTGGCAAAGCGGGTGTTTCTCAAGTTTTACTAGAGCAATTAGATAATGCTTTAGAGGCAAGAGAACTAATTAAAATTACTGTGCTTGAAACGGCTCCCGGTAATGTTAAGGAATTAGCAGAAGAAATTGCAATTGGTACTCATTCTGCTGTGGTTCAAACTGTTGGAAATAAAGTTACTTTATTTAGACCACGAAAAAAAGATTCTAAAATTGAGTTGCCTAAGTAATGGTATTAATACATGCAAGAAGCGGATTTTAAGTTATATAAATTTATAGTGAATATTTTATTTTTTATATTTTATATTCTTATTTTTGAATCCGCTTCTTGCTATTTTATTTATTTGTATAATAATTTTTTATTATATTGTTAGTATAAAACTGTCATCATAAAAAATAACGCAACTTACAAGTTAGTAGTAATTTTATAAAATTTATCTATTTTTTCTTTTCTAATTATTGACAACTATAGAAAAAAATGCTATTATAAATAACGTACTTATAGTTATGAGTCAGTAGCTCAGTTGGATAGAGCATTTGCCTTCTAAGCAAAGGGTCGGGGGTTCGAATCCCTTCTGGCTCACCAAAAAAATTCTTATACGAATCCAGTATAAGTTAATCCACCATTATAATTGTATAAGATTATAACGGTGGATTTATTATTATATTTTTTTAAAGGTGATAATAATATGAATAATATAGATTTAATGAATTATTGGATTGAAAGTTCAGATAGAGATTATGAATCTATGAAAAAGAACTTCGAAACTAAACAATATACTTGGGCATTATTTATCGGACACTTAACTATCGAAAAATTATTAAAAGCATTATATGCTAAAGTAAATAAAAATAATCCATATCCACCTAAAATTCATAATTTAGTTATATTAGCTAATAGGTGCAACATTGAATTAGATGATAAAAAGACTACAATATTAATAACTTGCAATTCATTTAATATAAGTGCAAGGTATGAAGATTATAAAGATGAATTTTATAAAAGGTGTACTGAAAAATTCACATCTGAGCAAATAAAAAATATTGAGGAGGTTAGAACATGGCTAAAGGAAATGTTGATATAGAAATTTTGAAAAGTGTAAAAGAATATATTAAAGAAATATCAAAACACTATAATATTCAAGAAGTTTATTTATTTGGTTCTTATGCAAAAGGAACAAACACTGAAGATAGTGATATAGATATAGCAATCATTATAAATAGTGATAATAATGTTTTTGATTTAATGGTTGAACTTATGATGCTAACTCAAAATATAGATTTAAGAATAGAACCACACCCTATAAAAGTTAAGGATTTTGAAGAAGGAAATCCTTTTGTGCAAGAAATAATTGATACTGGAATTAAAGTAGCATAATAAACATACAAAAACATTAAATTAGTAGCAGATATCAAAACTTATACCGCACAAAATGTTTTATTTGACTTTTTATGTAAAATTGTAGTATAATAAAAGTGTGAAACATTCTTAACTCCGTTTCATTAGTAAGTATAAACATCATAGAACGCGTTAGTACGCAAGAAGGAGGAAGTTTTTATGAGTAGCGAAATGAAGCATGTAGGAAATTTTTTGTACCAGTACAGAGACGACGGCACGGTAGCGATTGCCTCCAAAGCCTATTTTTCTAACCTTGCTGGACAGCTACTTGTCCACCAGCAAATGGAAAAAAAGGCCAAGTGGACGAAGCTTTACTGCGATATGGTGTATAATGAATTCCGCTACGCCGGCCTTATCTTCGAGAACATTCCTGAAGATAAACTTATTCAAGTCTTGCAGGCTTAACATTCACTCACGTTAAAAGAAATATCTTTTATCCCATCGAAAGATGGGATTTTTCTTTAGTACGACATGTATGTTTTTTGGCACAAATAAATTTACTTTATTTAGTATATAAGCGGTCATATACATAATTTAAACCTATAAGTCTATATCTGCTTTTAAGAAACTGCTGATTTCTTTTAAAATTTTATCTTTTCCTTCTAACTCTCCTTCAAAATATTCCCAACTGTCATAATCAAACACATCATCAGTATATATGCTTCCTTCATTTGTAAGTAAATATCCTACTGCTCGCATGTTGGAAGAGTCAAGACTTCCCTTGCTTAACATTTTTTGAATTTTTTCGTTCCAAGTGCATAAGTGCTTTAATACAAAAGGCATTTCTTCATTTTTTAATATATAACCTTCTGAAAATGGGCTTAATGAATTAGTGATTAATAAGTCTCCTTTTTTAAATGGTGTTGGTATATTTATACCTATATTACTTATATATAACCACTCATCTTCAAAATTATATATATTTACCATTTTTAGTTTTTTATTTTCATCAAGTATATATTCCGCTCTAATATCATATTTTTGTGTTTTTGAGGTTGTTCTTTTTCTAATTGAAAAACTTATAATTTCTTTTTTTTTCATCTTCTTTTATTGTATCATCTATTAGTTTTTGAACTTCCTTAAATGTTTTATAAATATCTCTATATTCTTCTTTTCCTTCTATAATGCCATAGTTTTGAGTGTTGTATTTACACCAATAGTTATAAGTATAAATTGCTTCTACTTCGTCTTTTTTTAGCATTTGGGTTAAGGTTTGTAATCTTGTTATTTCACTTTTTACCATGTCTTTTACACTATTATAGTTCTTTAAATCTACTCTTTTTATTAATTCCATATTGGGATAATTTTTTATTAGTTCATTATAAAGTTTTATTTTTTCTTTTATGCTTATTGTTTTACATCTATAAATTAATACTGCAATTTCTTCTGTATTAAATTGATGTTTTATTTTTTTGCAATACTCTCTTATTGCTTTTGAATTTATTAAATTATAAACTTCCATTTTTTCACTTCCTGTTTATAATTATATACTTTTTCTATTTATTCTTTTAGTGTTTTGGTCATAAGATGTAATGCAATATAAAAAGAGGGGTGTCCCTAGTGTTCCAAAATGGAACGAAAAGGGGCGTCCCTCTTGTTCATTTTTTAATTTTTCCAAAATGCTGAGTATGCTCTATAGGCTTCGTATACATCAAATTTGCTTGTTACTTCATATGGTGCATGCATTGATAAGACTGGAACTCCACAGTCGATTACGTCGATTCCTTTGTCTGCTAAGATGTATGCGATGGTTCCGCCTCCTCCTAAGTCTACTCTTCCTAATTCTGCAAATTCATAGTGTATGTTTTCTTTTTCAAAGATGTTTCTTATCATGGCTACAAATTCTGCGTTTGCATCTGATGCTCCTGATTTTCCTCTTGCTCCTGTATATTTGTTTAGTCCTATTCCTTTTCCTAAAAATCCTGCATTGTTTTTTTCGTAAGCACTTGCATATATTGGGTCATATGCTGCATCAACATCGGCTGATAGCATTTTTGAGTTGCAAAATACTTGGTCTAATAGGTTTGGTTTGTTTATTCCTAGTTTGTTTAGAATTTCTGAGATAAATGTATCAAATACGTGTGATTCCATTCCTGTATTTCCCATGCTTCCTATTTCTTCTTTGTCTGCAATAATGCATACTGCTGTTGTTTTTGGGATTTGCAAGTTAAGTAGTGCTGTTAGTGAGGTATATACGCATACTTTGTCATCTTGTCCATAGGCTGCTACCATGCTACTGTCTAAGCCCATACTTCTTGCACGAAATGCTGGCACAAGTTCTATTTCAGAACTTACAAAGTCAATTTCTGTAATTCCATATCTTTCATTTAAGATGTTCATTATGTTTAGTTTTACACTGTCTGCACCTTTTTCTCCTTTATATGGCATACTTCCTATTAGAAGGTTTAAGTCTTCTCCTTTTATTCCTTCTTTTAGTTTTCTTTCCATTTGCTCTGTTGCTAAGTGTGGTAATAGGTCTGTAATTGTGAAGATTGGGTCTGTTTCTTCTTCTCCAATGACTATTTCTATTTTTTCTCCATTTGGTTTTACTATAATTCCGTGAATTGCAAGTGGAATTGTTGTCCATTGATATTTTTTTATTCCTCCGTAGTAATGTGTTTTAAAGTAGGCAAATCCACTGTCTTCATATAGAGGATTTGGCTTTAAGTCTAGTCTTGGAGAGTCTGCGTGTGAGCCTATAATGTTTATTCCTTTTTCTATAGTTTCTTCTCCTATTACTGCTAAATACATGCTTTTGTCGCGGTTATTGTAATATACTTTGTCGCCTGCTTTTAGTGTTTCATATGTTTGTATGCTTTTAAATCCTTTTTTTTCTGCTAGTTCTTTGGCACTTTTTATTATTTCTCTTTCTGTTTTTGAACGATTTAAGAAGTTCATATATTCTGTGCAATATGAAAATACTTCATCTTTCGTTTGGTTTTCCATTCCTTCCCAGCCTGTTGTTGTTTTACGAAATAGTTTTTCTTTTAAGTTTTCTACTTCTGTCATTTTTATCACCCTTTCTCTTTCTTTTGTTTTTTTGTATTATATAAAAAACATTTACTCTTAGTCAAGGTATTTAGTGTTATTTTGTATTGTTGTTTGACTTTTTTGATTTTCTTTTTCTATTGTATTTTTACTATTTTACCCTGATTTCATAATTTTATCATTTATTTTTGATGTTTATTACAATTGTTTTTTAATACATGATAAATTGGGTTTATAATTTATATTTTAAGAAAGAAAAAGCTTGTATGTGTTTATTATGGTATAAGTACAGCACGGAAACCTACTTCAAGACTGCAATACCCTGCTGTCCTACTAAAAGAAAAAACGTCTTCATAGTATCCAGGTGTTTCACAACTGCCACCGCGATTGAAAAATGGACCAGTGTCGCGTACCATTAAAGATACTGCATTATGCCACGACCTAGCCGAGTTTATATTGTATGTCTCCCATATTGCTTCTCCTAACCTACTTTGATTTTTTTCTTCATTAAAATTTTCTTTAGTTTCCGAGGAAGATCCTTCGTATTTGTTTATATATTGATTGTTTTGATTTTTAAAGTTTTTTGCATAATTTTCAATTTTTTCTTCGATTTCAATATAACCTGCTGTATATTCCCATAAACCACCACTTAAGTCGTATATTCCATATATATTTCCTGTGCTACTTGCCATTTGACCTTGCGGAGTTATCCAACTTCCTTCTTGTTTTCTATTTTCTATATTAGATAATGTTGTTATGACTTTGGCTTCATTTATTTCTTTTCCAGAATATCCTGTTACGGCATATATTGTATTTTCCCCATTTAAGCTTACATTATTACCTATTACTACTTTTCCACTTCTTCCATATTTACTATCTGTTAAGTAAGCAACTGCTCCCCACTCACTATTTTTAGGTAAATGGCTGTCTACATTATTTAATCCATACACGTTTGTTGCATTTTGCAAGTCTCTACATAAATCGTATGCATCACCTATACTAATAAAATTCATACTTGGTCTATTTGCTTGAAATATTGGATATTTAATTTTGGTTTCTAAATTTCTTTTTCCATAATAGTTATATTCCATATCTTCGTCGATTGTATTATTTTCTTTCTGATATCTACTATAAATTGTACTATATGTAATATTGGAATCTACTGCTGTACTTTCATCTCCTGCCATTCCTACATACCCTGCTTCAAATTTTGAAATCCAAAAACCTGGTATTTTTGTGTTCCATTCACCATTTGCAAAGTTATTTTCTGTTCCATCTTCAAAAGCTGGATGCACTATATATGCTCCTTTGCTACCTTTCTCATCTACATATGTTTCTAATGTTACATCTTGTCCGTTATAATCTTTATTTGATATATCTTGTAAAAATACTACATCGATTGTTCCGCCCTTTGATTTATTACTTTCGTCATTGTATGTTATTTTATAAGCAAATCTTGGAATCCATACCCACATACTTCCGTCTTTAGTGATTGCATTTGCCCAATTGTTATTTTTACCATTATAACTATACCAATCGTCATTTTCTATTTTGGGTGTTCTGCATATTCCATTACTATCTATTGTTACTGGAGATAATCCTGTTTGAGATAATTTTGGTTTATTTACTTTATTTTTTTGACTCCAACTTCCATTTAGAGTTTCTTCTGAATTTGAAACAATATTATCTATTACTGCTCCTAAATCTCCTACTTTTGCTTCTTCTTTTTCTGCTTCATCTTTATAATTTTGTGCTGCTTTTTGTGCTTTTAAAAATAGCCCATTTTCTCCTAATATTAGGTTTATACTAATTCCTGCTAGTATAATTAATACTACAATTGTGATTACTAGTGCAATTAGTGTGATCCCTTTTTCTTTTCTTATGTACATTTATATTCTCCTCCTTTTTGTGTATTTTTAACAATTATATATTTACCATTATTTTAGTGCAATGAAATGAATCTTTTTTAGTAGTAAGGTTTTTACATAATACTCCGTTTTAAAATATATCTCATATCTTTTATTTTTTTTCATATAATGTATAAATTTTCTTTACAAACATAATTTTTTGGTGTTTAATAATGGAAAATATGTATTTTTTTGTAGAATTTTGAACTGGTGGAGAGTTAGATGAGTAAGAAGAAAAATGATAATGTGCAAAGTTTTAATGAAATAAAAAATGTTAAAAATACTAAGACTGCTAGCAAAGATGTTGCAAATAATACTGGAAAAACAAATAAAAAAGAGATAAAGAATAAAGAGTTTAAAAACACTATGGATAAAAATGAAGAAGAAATTTATATTGAGAATAAAGATTTAAAAGAGAAAGAAACTACTGTAACAACAGATGTAGTAAATGAAAATAAAGCAAATAAAAATAGCATAGATGAGAATAAAGTAAGTGAAGACAAAGCATGCAAAAATGACGTAGATGAGAATAATGTAAATAAAAGTACAGTAAATGAGAGCAAAGTAAGTGAAGACAAAGCATGTGAAAATAACGTAGATGAGAATAATGTAGATAAAATTGCAGTAAATGAGAGCAAAGTAGATGAAGACAAAGCATGCAAAAATAACGTAGATGAGAATAATGTAAATAAAGTTGCAGTAAATGAGAGCAAAGTAGATGAAAACGAAGCAACTAACGACAAAAAAGAAGGAAATAATGAGAGCAAAGTAAATAATGAAGATAAAGAAAATGATGGTAAAGAGCAAAGAAAATCTCATAAGAATTTTTTTATTATTTCTATTGTTTGTTGCATAATTTTACTTTTATGCCTTGTGTTTTCAATGATATTTGCATTTTTGAATAGTTATAGTTCTACTATTATTCATGGCGTTCATATTAATGGTATTGATGTTTCTGGTTTAACGAAAGAAGATGCTAAGGCAAAACTTTCTTCTATTTTTGAAGATATATTAGAAAAGCCAATTACTTTAACTCATAATGAATATAATACTACTATTTTTCCTTCCCAGTTTGACGTTTCTTGTTCAATTGATGAAATAGTTGATACTGCTTACCAAGAAGGTAGAGATAAAAATATTTTTATAAGTAATTATGAGATTCTTGAAACTCTATTTTTAGGAAATAATATGTCTCTTGACTTTAATTATTCTGAAGAAACTTTAGATTCTTTAATAACAGAAATGGAAACTAATTTTTCTGATAGATTTATTGACTCTTCTTATTATGTTGAGGACAATTCTCTTGTTCTTTCAAAAGGACAAAATGGAGTTGTTATTGAGAAAGAAAAGTTAAAAAATAATTTACTTTTTGCAATTATGAATTTTAATGCTTCTATAGATTGTATTGAAATTCCTACAATATATCAGGAAGTAAGTAGCTTGGATATTTCAAAAATTTATCAAGAGGTTTGTCGTGCTCCACAAGATGCTTACTATACTACTAATCCTTTTGTTATATATCCTCATGTAGATGGCATTGATTTTGCTATTTCACAAGAAGAAGCACAAAGACTTTTAGATGAATCGCAAGATGATTGCAAAATTCCTTTGAAAGTGCTTTCTCCTAATGTTACAACAAATCAGATAGGAACTGAGGCTTTTCCTGATTTACTTGGTACTTATTATACTACTTTTAGCACTGCTAATGTTAATAGAAGCACTAATATTAGGCTTGCTGCTAACAAAATTAACGGTATGGTAATGATGCCTGATGAGGTTTTTTCTTATAATCAAGTGGTTGGAAAAAGAACTGCTGCCGCTGGTTTTAAGTCGGCTGCTGTATATGTTGGTGGTGAAGTAACTACTGGAATAGGCGGTGGTATTTGCCAAGTTTCTTCTACTTTATACAATTCGGTTTTACTTGCTAATTTGGAAATTGTGGAAAGACAAAATCATGGTTTTAACACTGGTTATGTTCCTGTTGGTAGAGATGCTACTGTTTCTTGGGGTGGTCCTGATTTTAAGTTTAAAAATACAAGGGATTATCCTATTAAAATAATTGTTACTGTTTCTGGTGGAAGAATTACAACTCAAATTTTTGGCTTAAAGTCTGATAATGAATATGATGTTGAAATTCAATCTTACGTTACGCAATATATTAAATATAAAACTATTGAACAGCCAGATGCTAGTTTGCAAAAGGGTAAGACAAAGGTGATTCAAAATGGTTCTAATGGTTGTAAATCTGTTGCTTACCGTATTTTGAAACAAAATGGCGAGGTTGTTTCTAAGACACTTCTTTCACAAGATACTTATAACCCTCATAATAAGATTGTAGCTGTTGGCACAAAAGAGGATTAAAAAAATGAATCACTTTTATGTGGTTCATTTTTTGTATCCAGACTTTTTTATTCTTTCTTCTTCGTTTACAGATAGTTCTTTTAATTAGTTGGCTAGTCACCTTCTTTATTCATCTTTTTAGGACTTTATCATTGTCATAAGGCTTAACCCAGTAAGAGTTAATTAAGTACACTTTATTAAAATTTATGTTTTGTGTTGTATTTGTGTATAAAATGTGATACAATACATATAATAGAATATAGGAGGTGTTAATTATGGCTAAAACAGATACTTTGC
>CANQFS010000016.1 GCA_947599825.1 uncultured Clostridia bacterium | reverse complement strand
ATTCATTTTTATTTCCTTTCTTCTGTATATTTTCTGTTGTAGATTAATTTCCATTTTGAAATTTTGTACTTTTTTTCAAATTCTTCATCTGTTAATTGTTTTATTCCTATATCGTGTATATGTTCGTGGCATATATGAGATATAAATATTAGTTTTTGTTGTATTCCTTGTTCTTCATACCACTTTTGATTTTTTACAAATGATTGATATTTTATGTAATGATGAAGTACATGTTTATTATGGTCGTAATCATCTTTAGACTTTATCCAATAAATCCGAATTAATTTTCCTTGAGTGTTTAATAAATATATTGGATATTTTTTTATTTCTTCATTAGTTATTTTTATTGGCTGTTTCATATTTAACCCTTGAAGTAGTTTTAAATATTTTGTATTTAGAATTTTTTGTTTTTTGTTCCATTTTCTAAATCCTTTACTATCTTTTTTATAAATTTTTCGTATTCTTCAGATGAAATATTATCTGGTTTTGCTTTTTTTCGTCGTTCATATTCTTTCCAATTCATAAGGACGTTCCTACTAATCTACTAATATTCTTTTTGATGAATCATAAAATAAATCAACTAAACCACCACCGGGAGAACCCAACGCAAAATTTTTAACTTTTTGTACCATAATTTGAGGACAATTACTTAATTTGCCGTCTTGATTTCTTTCCCTATGAACTACAATCCCATAATCTGCCATATTATACCAATCACTAGAGCCAGAAATAGAATACATATTAGGCATTTTTTCGCCGTCTGGTTTTTTGGGGTGGGCAACAAATATAACTAGAATATTTAATTTCTTAGCAAGTATTATTAATTTTGAAAGAATACTTCCTACATATAAATCTTCTCTTCCATTTGGAAAAACATTGTTTAACCTGTTATATGGATCTATTACAAGTGTATGCGTACCATATTTTCTAACAATTTGTTCCGTTCTTTCGCATATTTCATCTATTGTCCATTGTTTATCTGTATCAAATCGTATAAAGTGATCGGCAATAAAATTAAAACTATTATTGTCTAAGATTTTATTTTCTTCTTTTATTTTGTATATTGGTTTTTCCAAATACATTTCAAGAAGTGAATTATAGTGAATTGCTAAGGTGCTTTCAAAAGAGGCTATTAAATGTTTTAAATTATATTTTTTAGATAAATTCATTAAGAAGTTATCAACAAAAGTAGATTTCCCTCGTGACGGATAACCTGTAACTATCATTAAATGACCTAATCTAATTTTAATAATATTATCTAATTTTAACCAGCCTGTTTTATAAAAATCTGCATCTTGTTCGTAATTAAACTTGTATATTTCATCAAAACAATCTTCAAAATGAATAATTCCGTCTGGTGCAATATCCTCTGCCGCATCTATAAAATTTTGTAGATTTTCTTCTGCAACTAAAGCCTCGTTAGCATCTTTATATTGTTTCCAATTTACTACTTTACATTTATTTTTACCTAAACGATTTAATAGATTTAATTTTAATTTATCTCCAGGAATATCATTATCAACTGCAATAATATGTGTTTTAAATTGTTCTATAAACTCAAAACAATTTTCAATACACTCCAACTTATTTTCTCCGGCACCTTGTGGAACTGATACAGATTCAATATTCTGTTCAGCTAAAGAAAGAACATCTATTTCTCCCTCTACCCAAACTAAAACTTCTTTATTTTTTACTTGATCCATTCCAAATAATGTTTTTTCAGTATCTTGCTCTTGTCTGAAACTTTTTTTACCATTTCCCAAATTAGTACGATATTTTATATTTACTAATTCACCGTATTTATAATATGGGAAAACAATTTCTTTTTTATCATTGTAAGAAATATCATATTTCTGTACTGTTTCTTTTGAAATACCTCTTTTTTGAAAGTATTTATATATTGGCTCAAGTTCTTTTACTACTTTTGGTGGTGCTGGTTTTTTATAACTTTTTTGAGTTTCATATTTATCTCTATAATAAACAATTCCATTCCAACTACAATGATGACAGTTATATAAAACTCCATCGTCCGAATATGTAACAGATAAACATTTATCTAATTTATTTTTTCTTGTTTCACTACATTGAGGACAAGTTTGTTTTCCACTTCTTTCTAATGTAATACCAAGTCTATGAAGTTTGTCTCTATATTCCATTTTAAATATTTCCCCAAATAGAAGTTTTGTTGTTTCTTTCTAATTCTTTTGAAGCTCCTCTAAGAACCCAGCCATCTCGCCTAAAAAGGCTATAATGATTTTTATTCATATATTTTTTTGGTGCCGGATTCCCTGCTTTTATTGTTGCTAACCAATTATCAAGAATTACAATTCCCGTATCTATCATTTCAGTTCCAAATTTAGCAGTTAATTTTTCATAATCCGTTTTTTCTAAATTAACATATTCAATATCAGCTTTTTTAATCGGATTTTGTACAATAGGTTTAGCTGGTCTGCCGCCTTTTTCACCATTTTTTCTTTTTGTTTCTTTTTTTCTTATAATTTCAATTAAATCGTCAGACCAGAACATTAAACCGTTTGATTGAAATAAATACTTGCCTTTTGATTCATATTTATTTATACAATTGTGAACAAAAGTATTAATAAAATTCCTATCTCTTAGAAAAATATTCGCTTTGATATTGACATATAAAATATCCAAATCTTTAAGTGAATATTTATAATCCTTTTGTTTGCACAATTCACACAAAATAAGTACGAATATGGCATAGCCCTCGTAAAAATAATCATTCATCATTTTTACAACTCTAGGCTCATTTATTAAATCTACTTCCAATTGCAAGTTCATTAATCTATGTCAACCCACTCTAACTGCATTTCATCATATTCTTGTTTTTTAAATCCAAAACCTATTAATTTAACTTCTGATTTCTCTTTATCGGAACCTTCAGGAGTATATCTATTTTCGGATATTTTACCAACAACTCTGATATAATCACCTTTTTTTACTTTTTCCGCCAATATTTCAGCTGTTTTTCTTTTTTCAGTATTGAAAAATGTAATGAATACATTATCCCAATTTTTTTCATCATTACTGTTTCCTGATTCGTTCTTTTTAATTCCTAAATTAACTGTTGTATAAACAGTTCCTTTATCGTTGTCTTTATATACAATATCAATAAAGCCAACTCTTCCTTGAAGTTCAAATTTGTTTAACATTTTTCTCCCTTTTCTCTTATGTCTAATTACTTATTCGCAAGTGTAAAGAATTGAACTTTAACTTTTTGTTTTGGAGACAAACGTGCTACCATTACACTACACTTGTTTATATTGCCGTCTCTCCGGCTGTCAATGGTTATTCTTGTTCCATTCCGCAGACTGCTTTTTTCGTTCATCAGTCGTTTACGGTTGTGTTCAGACCGCCTTGCTTGGTCGTTCTCTTTCGGTTATTGCTCCCGCATTTTTCTTGCTTTTACGTTGTACTCAGAAAAATGTAAACAATGGACAACTTTTTAATTTTTATGAGGTGGTAGAGGGTTTTACCCCTCTACCTTAGATAGCGGCAAACTATCTTTTTTAGTCTTTTTATCTGGTAATACTGGAGTCTGGTCCGGCACATCTTCCCAATTTGTTTCATCTGATATGTTGAACATATCAAGGTCAACTTTTGATTTTGTTGTGTTGTCCATAGCTAAAGCCTTTTGAAGTTCAATAGATTTAGGCAATAATTTTGCTAATTGAATCAAAACAGTTTTTTTACACATAGCATTTGGATCTTTAAACCAGGGGGAATTTTTATCAAAAGTTTTGGTTTCCTTATCAAAGCATTTAGAATGTGTTTCACCATGTGCCATACATTCTTCTTTAGACATAACTTTAAATACACTTCCACCGTTTTTAATCTTTGCTACGGCATAAAAAGCTATTACATTTCCTCTATCTTTAAACGTAGGACAATGTTTTAAATATGCCTCTGTACCGTAGTTAAATTCAAATATGTCATTTTCATAAACTGTATGCATATCTATATAATCTGCTGCATTATGACGATAAAATAATTCAATATAGCCTTTATAACCAATTTGGAATTGTGCCTCCATTACTTTTATCCATTCCGGTTTTCCTGTTTCTGGATTAGTAATTTTTTTAGAATTTAAATAAGGAATTATATATGCTTGTCCCTCGACATTTGGTTCTAAACCTAATTGAGCAGATTGAAATAAAGCACCTAAAAATGATTCCGGAGTACATTCTGTTAATTTAGAATTAAGCCTTAATGTTGTGAAAGCTATTCTTGCTAATCTTTCAGCACTCATACAAGAGGGAACTGCTTTTCCTAATTCATTAAGTGATTTTTGTATTAAAACCTCAATTGGCTTTGCTTTTTGTCTTTGTTCTATAACTTGAACTTTTAATTTTTCAACTGCAGTATTTTGAGCCATTATGCCACCTCTGTTTCTTTATTTTTTGTAATTTTCATAACTCTGTAACTTGAAATTTGTTTGTATTTTTCATATATTTCCGGTTTTTCTTCTTTTAAAAGTTTTGTGTTTAGATTCGTTTTTTCTTGAGATTTCCAAGTTACAACATATTTAGGTGTTTTAATTCCGAGATTGTCTTTAATGATATTTTTTAATTTTGTTTCTTCTTCTTTTATTTCATCTTCTATATTGGACTTGTGCATTTTTAACTCTTGTATATGAGCTATTGCATCTTCTAAGTTCATTGTTGCTTCTGTCGATTTTTCATCTTCCGGAAAAAGTTCAATCATTACTTCAGAATTGTTAGAGTATAATTCTTTTAATGTTTCATCATCTTCAGCAACAACTGCAGGGGGTGTATCTTCTTTGACGTGTTGCCAAAATTCTTTGGCAGCTTCGACCATTGAATCAAACATTTCTTTGTCAAACTCAATTTGTTTGTATTTAAAAGATTGACCCCCAATAAGAACTGCAATATATCCTATTTTTCTTCCTGTAATTCCGAGATACCACATAAGTTGTAAAATGTATTCTTGCGGTATTTCTTCACCAATCCACTCATCTTTTTTGAAAACAGAACAAGTCTTGCATTCCAAAAGTTCATCTGTGCCGGTTACAAGTCTATCAATGTGTGCAACCATATAAGGATAGTCTGGGTGTTGATATACTTTTGCAGCTCTTCTTACAATCTTGCCAGTTCTTTCTGTGAACATATCAGCAACAAATTGCTCTAATTTTGTACCCATTTCTACTGCCTCAATATTTGATATATCCGGCATTTGTATTTTTTTGGTTTTTTCTGCCCATAATTTAAGAGGTGTTTTATAACGAGACATATTTAAAATTGCTGCTATGTCGCTACCACCTATGTATTCATGTCTGTTTGTTACTACATCATTGTGTGAAATTGTTGTTTGTGTTGCCATTTGTTTGCCGCCTTTCATTTTTTTTATTTACCTTGTAATGATTCGTATAGTAGAATTTGAGCCTCTTCTTTTTGGTCTTCGAGATATTCGAGATATTTGTCATAATTATCAAAGCCTTGTTTTTCCATTTCGTCTGCAAGTTCTATCTCGTCATAATATTGATCCAGTACATAATCTATGTAATCCATTAGTTCTCCTCCACTAAATTATTTAATTCATCTATCAGTCCACACTCTCGCTTAAAGAGAAATTTTTGAACTGCAATCGGAAGAGCTTGTTCTTCAGAAATAAGAATGTTATCTTTTTCAAAAATTTGGTGTTGAATTTGGGGAATAAAAATTTCTTTAATAATTCTTTTTGAATTATTTTCCAAAAAGAACATTTTCCTTTTGTTAAAATCTTTGTACAATTTTTGAGTTTCATCTACAAATGGACTTGATGTACAGAAATCTACAATTCTGTCTAAAATTTTTTTTATTTTCATGTTTGCCGCTCTTTCTATCTCCTCTTACGAGGAAGGACTTGCGAAACACTCTTACAACAGATATTCGCAAGTCCTTAAATCTTTTTTACAAAATATTGAATTTACAATATTTTTTTTGTAAAATAGTAATACACTTGTAAGAGTGTGCAAATTGCGAGATTTTGAAACTAAGTTTGGCGACCGAGTTTTTAAATTTCTTGCTTTTTGCTATCTGTTGATTACATTATTTCATAATTTATGAAATTTTGCAATAAATTGTGAATATAAATCACTCATATAGAGGACTAAAATATAGACTATTTGTGTAAAAATTCGTCTTTACAAAAGTTAATATTTGCAATTTTAACCCTCTTTTTAACTTTTAAATGTTAAAAAGGAAACGATACGATATGAAACATAGCGAACTTATTTCAACTATTACAAAAGAAACAGGTAAAACACCAAAGCAAAAGGAATTAGCAGAAATTATAAATAAACCTGTCAACACTATAAGCGCAAGAGCTTCGAGAGACTTAAAATATTCTTTTGACGAAGTAGAAAAAATAGAAAAATATTATGGAATCGACTTTGCAAATCAACCATTTATAGATGATATTCATGATTCTAAAGGAGAAATTCCAGCTGATTTTTATCCTGAATCTTATGTCAGCTGTGGCAACGGAACTTTTGAATTTTCCCCGATTAAAGAAAAAATAAGAATACCAAAAATGAGCTTTAGCGAATACTATTCGTTTGCAAAATATTCAGTTATAAAGGCATACGGGGACAGTATGAACCCTCAAATACAAGATAAGGATTTACTGATAGTCAAACATTGTAATTCTGGTGATCAGATAAAAGACAATCAAGTTTATGTTTTTTGCTATAATGATAAGATTTTCGTTAAAAGATTGATTTTAAGTTTAAACAGAATTACAGTCATTTCCGATAATCCGGATAAAGAATTATATCCAACTCAATTTATTGAAAAAGAAGAAATGAACAATGTTCATTTAGTCGGGCAGATTGTAGGATTGATGAGAAATAAAGTATAATAGTTAAATGAGGTTGTTATAATGAAAAAAATAAATATTTTATTTGTTATATTTTCCTTTTTTATACCTGCTGTCAATGCAACAGATATTCAATATGGTTATAATGCACAAGGTGATTATGTTCCTATGTCAGTAGGAAATAATACTATTAATTACGGTTACAATGCTCAGGGTGATTATGTTCCTATGTCAATTGGTAACAAACATATTAATTATGGGTATAATTCTCAAGGTGATTATGTTCCTGTTAGTTATGATGATTTTGATGATAATGATAGTGATCTGAATAATGATTTAGATTTTGATTTTTGAAAAATTTAAAAGAAAAAAGAAAAAAAAGAAAAGAAGCAAAAGAAAAAAAAGAAAAATATAAGTATAATATATATAGTTTTGGTTTTTTTATTTTAAATGCCGTTTACATAATAAAATTAATGGTTTTCAAGTTTAGGTTTAATTATATTAAGATGTAAATAAATTTGCTTTTTTCAAAAAAAAAGGCTTTTATAAATGTTATAATAAAATTGTGGATTGATTACGCAGCCAAGTAAGTAGTTTTTTAAAACTAGGTGAAAACGGAGATGGTAGTCGCTAATGCACAGGGTGATTTGTGTCTAAGAAAGAACAAAAAATGATTCAATGTTGTTCTCGGTTTAGAGGTGAAAAATTTGCATTAGTAGATAAAAATGGATTGTACAACAGATATTTAGAAGTGGGGATATGTCCGATTTGTCAAAAACAAATTGCGGTTTTAGTCGGCAGACGTTTTTTGGATAATAAATTAGTTTTTGAAAAAAAAGAAAAACGTAAGGCTATAAATTTATACAATGAATGTATGTCGGAAGTTACATATAATATTCGTAATATAAAATACGGTACAAAATCAAATGCCGGTTTTTATTTTGGGGAAAATCGTATTGTAAAAGTGGGCGAAAACTTAGTAATTAAACGTTACAGAGTAGATTTTAATAATACAAAAGAATTAATTGAGGAAAATAAGTTATGACAGCTGATTATACTTTGACGGCATTAAATAATTGTGATTTTTCAATAAAAAATGTAGAAGAGAATGAACCTATAGAGATTTTTTTAAATATATATAAACACGAAAAAAATTTATCTAACAGAGAAACTTTTGAAAAGGTAAAAAATTATATTAATAAAGTTCTTGATGAATTAATTGATGGATAAAACTGTTTACATTAAAACAAAAGAGTTTAAAGTTTTTAACAAGAAATTATTTGAAGTTATAACTAAATATGAACAATGCGATAATTATGACTTTGAACCAATAAATAGTCTTATTATGAATATTGAAACTGATATTAATAAGAGAAAATAAATCGTGTCCAATGAAGAAAAAACGCAAAACAAAAATAGATTGGTTGAAAATCAAAAATGATTATATTCACAAAAATATTTCATTACAAAAATTGGCAGAAAAATATTCAGTATCCGAACGTCAAGTGATGAAGCATTCTTCTGATGAAGAATGGGTTAAACAAAAAGAAGAAAATAGCAGAATTGTTGCAGAAGAAACTCAGAAAGAATTACAAAAAAAAGAAATTGCTCGAAAAGTTGCTGTAAATGAAGCCCATTTAAAGCTTTATGATGACGGCATTGAAGTAGTAGAAAAAATTCTTGCTATTTATAAAGACAAAATTAATGAAAATAATTCTAAAAAATTAAAGGTTAATCCTTTTAACTTAGAAAAGGTTTTTAGTTGCATAGAAAAAGCACAAAAAGGACAGCGATTAGCTTTAAATATGGAAAAAGAAGATGTTAATGATGATTTGCCGAGAATTATATCTGTTCAAAATTTAGATATGGATAAAATTTAAAATGCCGTCATTTGATATCATTTTTCCAAAGGAAATACCGGCATGAGATATATAAAGAAAACAGTTCGAATACCAGAGGACAAAGGATATTTACTTGATTTTTTAACAAAACTATTAAATGCCTCAGAAAATACGATTTTTCTTTTGGCTTTAATCAAACTTTATAAGGAACTAAAATGACATTTGAATATTTTGTAAAAAAAGAACAAAAATCAAAAGAATTAGATGTACAGCAAAAAGAAGAAGTTGTAAAATCGATTGTCTCTGATTTTACAATTTTTCATAGAGCAAGAAAAGAAAATTTAGATAAAGCAAAAAGACTTGAAGATGAAATCTTTTTCAGAACAGAAGTTGTTAAAACCGGAGAAGAAGATGATAGAGATGAAGATAATTGGAAAATAAAAGTAAAAATGTGTAAAACTTATATGTTTTATTGCACATTATTAGCTTTTATTTGGAAAAATGTTTATCAAAGTGTATCTTCAATGTTTGATGTATCCGGCGAAAATCAAGAGTCGGATAATGTGGCGAATAAACAAAAGGCTTTGTTAGTAGATATATTTGAAAAAATGGAATTTACTAAAACCTTTGATGAAATGATTCGTTATTTTATGATATACGGAGAAATTATTTCATATTCAGCTTGGAGTAAGCAATATGAAGAAATTAGAAGACCGATAACACTTGATACAGATGCAAAAAAAATTCCTCAAGTTGCAGCAGCAGTTTTACGAGGAGAAAATTTTTATACTGATATAAAAAAGATATATGACAATCCAAAAGTTTATGCAGTTAATCCGGCCGATTTTGTTTTTGATGTTTCACAACGAGAAAACATGGATAAATGTCCTAAAATTTATAGAGCTTGGAAAACCGCAGATGAGATTATTGAAAATAAATTTTATCAAATAGATAAAGATGTTGCTGATGATTTACGCAATCTTGCAAAAGATTCAACAAATAAGGAAGAATTATCAAATCAATCAAATGATGATTTAGATGAAGAAACGATTAATTGCAACACTATTGAAGTTTTAGAATATTGGGGCGACTTCAAGATGAAAGACGGAACAGTCTTGAAAAATTGGCACATTGTTGTAGCTGCTCGTAAACATTTAATCAAGTTCGAGAAAAATTATCGAATCATTAATCCTTTCACTTTCGGTGGGTTCTTGCAAGATCCTAAAACAAAAAGACATATTTCTCCTTTGTATTGCGTTCTGTCTTTAGCTAATATGCAAGAGACATTCCTAAATCGAACTTGTAACTTACAAGCACTAGAAGAAAATCCGCCAGTTTATGCCCCAAAAGGTTTATTTACAGAAAAAGAGAAAATTATATATCCAGGTAAAATTATTGAATTTGGAGACGGTTTAAGTCCAGGAAATATAACTGAAATGAAATTTTCTACAAATGTATATACACAAAATATTAGTTATATTTCTGATTTAATGGCAGAAACGTCCGGAATTTTTCCCAATATGGTTGGTCAAAATGAAAGTGGTGCAAAAACTGCAACTGAAATTTCAACTAAAACAGAGGGACAAATGACAAGATTGTCTATGATTATTGACTTTGTAAATCAATATGGAGTTATTCCAATAGTTAAAAATGTTGCAAAGTTAAAATCAGATTTTACTTTTGGAGAAGAAGAAATATTTTCTGATAAAAACAATAAAAAAGAAGTTATTAAAATTGATGATTCAATTAGACAAGGTGATTATAAATATACTTATTCTGATAGAGTTTCAATGTCAGAAAAAAGTAACAAAGCAGATATGATAGTTGCGGCCTGTAAAGAATTTGCTCAATTTCTTCCGCTTAATTCTCAAGAAATATTTACTTTTTATATGGAACAAAAAGGAGTTGAAAATCCGGAAAGATTTTTGCAACAAACTCCTCAAATACCAACAGAAATTCAACAAGTTTTACTGCAAAATCCTGCTATACAACAATTAGTTCAAAATTATGAAATGCAAAAAGGAACAAATTCGACAAAAGGTCCGAATGCTCCTAATGTAATTTCTGATACAAATATACCTCAAGCAATGGTTTAGGATAACAATGACTACAGAAAATGAAATAAATAAAGAAAAACACCAACTTGCGACTTCAGAAGTATGGAAAAAGATTAAACAACATGAACTAGATGCAATTGTAAAGTTATCTGGGGGAGTTTCTGAACCTTTGATCATTAAAGGAATGTTGCGAGTAATAAATGACATAGAACATTGGCAATAAGATAACAACGAAAGAGGTTAAACATGGATTTTACAACAGATGAAACACAAGAAATTGATAATCAAGATTTAACAGATAATTCAAATGTTGAGAATAGTGAACCATCAGCAGATGACAATTCGAACAACTCGACAAATGAACCTGAAAATACTGATAATCAAAATGATAAAGAAAATTCTAATGCTGCGTTTACCGATTTAGAGACTGCAAATAATTCTTATAGAGAATTACAGAAAAAACTTGGCGAACAAGGATTAGAATTAGGCAATTTAAGAAAGCAAAGTGAAGAATTAACCAATCTAAAGGAAAGACAAAGCAAATTTCTTCAATCTCTTGGCTTTAATTCTATTGATGAATTTGAAGAGAAACAAAGAGAGTTACAATATGATGAAGATGTTTCTAAATTTGAGGCTAATCAATATTTAGAATATATAGATAATGCAGAATTTCCTGATGAAGTTAAAAAACTTGTAATGCTTTATCATTCTTCTAATCCTGAAGAAAAAAGACAAGTTTTAGATAGCATTGAGGCTAATTTTTCAACTGACATCATTAAGAAAATTGCTTCAAATGTTGCTATGTATAAAGGACAACTTGATATTAAAAGAAGACAAGCCCTTGAAGATAAGCAATTAAATGAGGCTCGTTCTTATTTACAAGAAGTTACTCAAAAATATCAAGATGAATTTAAAAACGAAAGTTTTGTAAAATTTTACGGAGAGGCTTTTAAGGCTCTTGGATTTGACTTGAATAGCGATTATTTTATGGAACTTGTTTTAGATTTGAAAAAATCTTGGCAAGCAGAGGCATTAAAGGCTCACAATATTCAAGTTGAAAATGAAAATGCAAAAGATAGAATTTCTGATTCTACTTCTTCTCGTAATTTTGCAGCTACTAAAGATGTTCTTGATATGACGGAAGATGAACTTCGCAAAGAGTTAAAAAAATATAATTAATAAGGAGTTTAAAAATGTCAATAGATACTTTAGTAAAAACAACATATAACGATACTTTTAGAAAAGAGTTATGGTCTGATTTAAAAGCTGGTAAATTAATGGATCCGGAATTTAAAAAAGATATTAGTATTGGAGATGAAGTTAATGTTCAATTTCATGATTTAGTAACTTTAATCGAATATACAGGTGGAGACCTTAACATAGAAGATGTTCAAGCAGTTGGAATGTCAACAGTTAAAGTTAAAATCAATAAAGGTAAAGCGGTATTCTTTAAATTAGATGAACAAAAAATTCGTCAAATAGAAAAAGCAAAAACTAATGAAGAAAAAATTAAATTAGTTAAAGAATATTCGGAAGATGCCAGAGAGCAATTTGCAAGAGCAATTAATGAGCAAGTTTGTAAAGAATATGTAAGAGCAGCACATAGAATTACTGGCAAAAGTGATGAGGCTATTAAAGTTACAAAAGCAAATATTGTTAATATTTTTGCGAAAGCAAAGGCTATGCTTAAAAAGGGTGACGGAAAAGGGCATACTGCTTGGAAAGACGGAGAAATGTTAGCAATTGTATCAGTTGATACAGAAGCATTTCTCTCAACCCAAAATCTTTTACAATATTCTGATATAATGGCTAAACATTATAAAAAAGGTTTTGCTGGTGACTTCATGGGGTTTCATGTAATTGTTGATGATGAAGTACAAAGAGATGTTGACGGTAATGAATATCCTCTATTTGGTCGTTCAAAACATACTGTTGCCGGTGGTATTCAAGATGAGTTTAAACTTGATAGCGGTAAAAAAGTAGGTGGATTTGATACACATTACTGGGGTAAAGGTGTATTTGGTGTTAAAGCACCTTTAGCATACTTGTTATGTACTGCTAAATTAAAATCAGAATTTACAGTTGATGCAGCTTAATATAGGAGATAAAAATTATGGCCAGAGATAAAATTAAAGTTCAAACAATGGTATATGATGTAACTGATTCTGTTGGAAGTGTTACTATTGATAAACAAACAGTAACACAAGCTAATGGAATAGAAATAGAAAATGCGTTTGGGGAAAAAGACAATTCATTAAAAATTGTTATTGCAAATACTGCATCTTCTGATTCCACAGTTACTATTAAAGCTGGAGACAAACAAAATTCTCAATTAGGTGATTCAATCGTTGCATTAACACAAAATGCTGAAACGGTTATTAGTCCTATTCGAGATATGGCGAGATATGAAAGAAATGATGGTTCAATATATCTTGATTTTGGCGAAGGTTTTACTGGGACTATCTATGCAGTTGGCGAAAAAGCTGGATTGGGCAGTTAGTCGTAGGAATGGTTGGATTAAGAGGGAGAAAACTCCCTCTTGTTTCTTTAAAAAGGAGATAAAAATGACTGAAGAAAAATTTTATAATGTTAAAAATTTAAAAACAGGATATATTTACAATTTAAGAAAAAATGATTGTGACAGATTAATTACAGAAGAACCTGATAATTTTGAAATTGTAGATAAAGATTATGTAAAACCGGTTAAAAAAACAGATGAAAAAACGGTTTATGAACAAGTGATTGTGGATAATGAATTACCAGCTATTGCTATAAACAAATCTATTGCTGAATATACTTATGCAGAATTAAAAAAATATTGTAAAGAAAATAATCTTTCAACTTCCGGCAATACAGAAGTTTTAAGAGAAAGAATATTAAAATTCGAGGCTGAAAAAGCAGAATAATGACTATTGTTTTTCTCGATTTTTATAATGAAGTGGCGGAACAAGCATGGAGTATGTATGATGCTGATACTTCATCTAAAGATGAGTTTGAGAGTGCGTTAAAATCCTCTATTCAAAAAGCACTTTCTGAACTTTGGTGTAGTTATAATTTCCCCTGGAGATTAAAAACTCAAAAAATTAAAACTAAAGTATTAAAAAATGTTTATGAATTGCCACCGGGAAAAATTTTTATAAAAACTATTAACGGAAAAGAAGTTTATTCAATTAAATGTAACAAAAAATATTTAAAATATCTTTCTAATTATGAAGAACTAATTGATTATGAAGAAACTACCGGAGAACCAACCGGATTTTATGTTAAAGGCGATAAACTTTATTTGTTTAATATTCCAGATGATGTTTATACAATTGAAATTGAATATTATACACTTGTTATCGGTTATAACAAAGAAGAAGAAGATATATACACATTAGAAGAAGAAGACGATATTATTGAAATTCCAGAAAAATATGAAGTCTTATTTAAAAATGCTTTAAAAACTCTTTCTTTGGCATATTCAATAGCTGATACAACAGATGAAAACTATGAACAATACATGATTCAGTATAATAGAGCATATAAATTATTGATAGATTATTGTTCTGGAATAGAACTAAATAAAAGGATTACTTGGTAATGTCCTCAACAACAACATCATTAATTTGTAATAAATTTTCCGGTATAAAAAAGAAAGATGCAGTTTTTTCTCAAGATGTTATTACTGCTAGTGATTTACAGAATGTAGAATTATTTTATACAGGATTAAATAGCGGTATCGGTATTAGAACTGTATCTGGAAATATCTCGGTTACAGATAAAATTCCGGAAGATGAAAAAATAATTAACGGATTTGAGGGTGTTCAAAATGCAGTAAAATATGATTTTATTTATACAGAAAATGAAACAGAGGGAAAAGTTTATCTGTATGATTTATTGTCTAATAATTTAACCTTATTAATTGGCGGTTTAACGTTAACAGGCGAATGTTGTTTTACGGATTTTGCTCAAGGTTGGTCAGATTATACCATATTTACTAATGGTGTTGATTTCTGCCATTTTGAGTTAAATTCTTTAAACGAAGAAGAAAAAGTAGTAAACTGGAATAAAAAAGGATATTTAGTAGGCACAGAAGAAGAAGAAATTAAAGGTTTAGGTTTAGTTGTTTTTGATAGCAGATTATGGATTTTTAATAAACAACGATTATGGTATTCTTCAACAGGTACATGTTTTGATTTTAATAATAGTTATGTTTCGACAGATGAGCCTGATATTGTTACTTTAGCTGGATATATCGAATTTTCAAAAAATATAACTGCACTTCACGAATATTTAGGTGCATTAGCAGTATTTCATGCAGATAGTTCGGTGTTGCTTAAGGTCGATAGTAAAGGTAATTTCTCAAAAGAGGAAGAAAGTCCCGGTGGTTGTGCCGGATATAATTCGTTAGTATTTCATAATACGGATTTATTTTTCTTTGATAATAGTAAAAAGGGGGTATTTTCATTTCAACAAGTAGTTAGTGGAGAAAAAACATTAGGCTCAAATATTGCTTATGATATTCAAGAATTTTTAAATGAAATTAATAGTGCTGATTTAAACAAAATAAGAACTTTGTCAGTTTTCACTGAAGATAGAAATGAAGTCTGGTTTTTACTTCCTATATCAGAAGATGAAAAATATTCAATAATTTTAATTTATGATTATCTAAGAGATACTTGGATTAAAAGAAAATGTCAAAGGATTAATGGTTTTGCTATTTTTAAAAACAAATTATATTCTTTTGGCAGTAGCATATATGAAGAATATATTGGAGATGATTTTAATGGCGAATTTATAGAATCTTATTATAGTTGTACTCCATTGAATCTTGGAATTGATAATACTTTTAAAATTACAAAATTTCCACCCAGATTAACTGTAGATTTGGTACAAACTAACGATTTTTTTGTTGAATATGTACGAAATTATAATTTGTTAAAAACACCAAAAGTTAAAAGAATAGTAGTCAAATCAATTAAAAATGTACTTTATTATGATGTAGGACAATGTTACGACACTAAATATATATATATTCCTAAGACGATAAATTCTATTTGTAAAATGTCTTCATCAACTTTTAAAACAATACAAATTAAATTTTATACAAGTGAAAAAAAACAGGGTTTTTGCATAAAAAATATTGAATTTTCTAAGATTAAAGTTAAGCAAGTATGATTAAAGTTTTTATTCCTGATAATTATGAATTTAATTATAAACAATGTAAAAAGTTATATAAGAAAAATCAAAAGCTAATTGGCGATGATCAAGAGTTTAGAGATATAGTTAAAAATACTTTTTTTTATTCTTTTTTTGATGATGATATTTTTGTTGGCTGCATATATTGCTATTACGAGAATGACAAATTATTTTTAAATGGTTTCGCTAATAGGCATTTACATAAACAAACCTTAGAATGTTTGAAAATGAGTTTAGATTGGTTTAATTGCGATATTTATGCAAAATCAAAAAATAAAACTTCTATTTTATGTCTTTTAAGGTGTGGTTTTAAAAAGGTTTCAGACAATTTATACAAGTACGAAAGGATTAAATAATGGGTGGCGGCTCAGGTTCAAAATCTAAAAGTTCTTCAGATACAACATACAAAAATACAACAACTTCAAATCCTTATGTTGAATCGACCACTAATAATGGAGGAACTACAACTAACTTTAAATCGGGAACTTCATTAGATACAATATATAAATTTACCAATGAAAATATAGGAAGTTTATTAAACGAACTTCTTAATCCCTCGATTGATAGTGCTACAAATCAAGCTAAATTAAATTATTATGCTGATACATTAAGAGGAGAAACAAATAAAGCATTGGAAAATAATATTATTTCTCCTTTAGCACAAAGAAATATGTTAAGGTCAAGTCAAGCAACTAATTTATATAGAGATTTAGCTAATCAACAAGAGAAAAGTATAGCTGACTATACAAATCAACTTATTACAGATACTCAAAATAATGCCGGAGATGTATTAAATAATTTAATGAATTTAGTATTTCAAGGTTACAATGTGCTACAAGGCAATCAGGCACAATCTTTACAAACAAGTGCCGGTAATGCATCTAAACAGACTTCGGGAAATTCTAATGGTTATTCTTATGGATTATAGGTGTAAAAATGGATTCAGATTTATTATATAAAATTTTATTAGAAGAAGTAAGTAAACAAAATAATAATTATTCAGATTTAAGAGGAAAAGTTAATAAGGTTAATTCCTATGGGGAAAAGATTTCTAATGTTGGTGATTTTTTAAATAATTCAAAACTTTCCACAATTGGTAATCAGATACAAAACACAACTTCTAATATAAATGGTATTTTAGATAAACCTTCACAATATGCTTCAAATATTGCTGGTAATGGACTTTCTAAGGCTGGTAATTATTTTACAAATCAATTAAATGCACAAGGTATAGGAAATGCATTATCAAATGTGGGGTCTAATTTAGCAAGTCATGCTGTAAATTCAGGCTTAGCAGGATTAGGAACTGGAGCTGGAGCAACTGGTGCAACAGCTGGAACAATTGCAGGAAATGCGGCAACAAGTGGAAGTTCTGCGGCTTTAGCTGGTGGCCCTGTTGGTGCAATTATTGCTCTTGCTTCAATGGCATTAACTGGTGCAAATAGAAAAAGAGCGAAACAAAGTGCTGCTCAATCTCAACAAATGGCAGATTTAGGATTACAAGAGGCAGATAATCAAACAGAACAAGCAATACAAAATGTTAGTAATTTAGTTCCGCAAAATGTGACCACAACTACAGATACAACTCCAGTAGTAGATAACATTTTAACTCAATATCAAGATTATTTAAGACAAAATGGTTATGATGAAAATACTATAAATGGAGTTGCTCAAGGTTTAAATGGTGGAAACAAAGATATTGCAGAATGGCAGCAACAGTATGCTAAGTCTAAAAACGGACAAAATGCTAATTTTAAAATTCCAACAACAGAGGAAGAAATTGAGCTTGCGAAATCCGGGAAGTTTAATGTTGTAAATCCAACACAAGTCGGTGGAGTTTCTATAACCGGTAAAAAGAGCTTGTTAAATAGCATAGCTAATGGTTTGTCAGATATGTCAAAGGGCTACCAAGAGAATAGAAATAATGCTTTTTCTCCGGAAAATTTAAGATCTGATGATAGCAAAAATAAGATGACTAGATTAGGAGAAGCTTTTGGTAGTATAGCAAGAATTGCACAAAGTCCATTAGCACAAGGAACTATTGCCGGATTAGTTACAGGTCTTGCAACAGGTAATCCACTCGCTGGTATTTCAAATGCTTATAAATTTGCTAATCAAAGACAAATGAGTGATTTATATAATCAAGTATTGAAAGAACAAGGAATTAATGTTCCGGTAGGTACTTTTGGTAATATTAAAGCTAATGATGTAGATACAGTCTTAACTCCTAAATATAAAGATGCTGTAAATAATATTGCTTTAGCTAAATTAGCGGAACAAGAAGAATATCATAAAGATATGACTGATATTAAACGAGAACAAAATGAAAATATAAAAGCATATCGTGCTGCCGATTTGAAAATAAAACAACAAAAAGCGAATGCAAAAACTAATAATGGTGGCGGTAAAAGTTCTTCATCAAAACCACAACAACATAAAGACTGGAATAAAAATCTATCTGAATTTACTTCGATATACAATTCTGGAGATGTTGATAAAACAGATTATGCAAGAGCAAAATTTATAGAAATTCATGGTGTTGATCCATTGAAATATATTAAATAAGGAAAGAAAATGAGCCTTTTAGACGGATATACAGAAGAAAAAACTCAAAATAATATAAATAATAAGAAAAAGAAATCTATCACGCCTATTGAAAATAGTAGCAGTAGTTTATTAGACGGTTATGAGGAACAACCAGAAGAAAAACAACAAACTTTTTCAGAGGCACACCCTTTTGTTTCTTCTTTGCCACAAGCAGCTAAACAATTGGGAATTAGAGCTGTAAAGTCATACCCGGATTTTGCAAAGGGTTTAAATGATTTAGTTGCACTTACTGGCGATTTAGGTCAAAGAGCATACAACAATGTAAAAGATAATAATATATATAATGGTCTTACTAAATACACATTGTCTGGTAAGGCACTTGACGGTCTTTTAAAAAACTCAAGTAATATTTCAGAATTTGGTAGAGATAATGCTGAATTTTGGCAAGAAAAATCAGATAAAATACAAATTGATCCAAAATATCAAGGGTTAAAAGGTTTAAAAAATAAAGGAACTATAATTCCTACTATTGCCGGAGAAGTTGGTGGACAAGCAACTAATCTTTTAATGGCACTTGGTGGTGGTGCAGCTGGTGGGATTGCATCTAAGGCTGCTGGAGCAAGTAAACTTGGACAAGCAGCTATTGTTACTGCCGGTTCTGCGTTGCCTAACCTTGCTCAAGAGGGGCAATATTTAGAAAAAGTAGAACAATTTAAAAGTATTTATGGAAGAGAGCCTAGTCAAAAAGAGTTACAAAATATCCAAAATGTAGCTTTTGGCGAGAAAAGTATTAATACTGTTTTAGAAACAGTTGCAGACCGTTTGTTATTTGGGAAAATGTTCCCTAAAGGTAGTTCAGCAAAAAGCTTAAAGAAAATCGGAAAAGATATACTTGAACAAACTGTCACAGAGGCAGGAACTGAGGGGTTACAAGAATCTGTTTCTATTGGGGCTGAAAAATTATTAGGTTTAAATAATGATTCTTTTATAGACAATCTCGGTAGAGTTGGAGAGGCAAGTGTTTTAGGTGGTATTACTGGCGGTGTCTTAGGTGGTACAACTTCTTCACTTTCAAGAAATTATGATACACAATTCCCTGATAGTAATAATAATGCTACTACTGATGAAATAAAAGATGTATCAGCAAAATTGTTTAGTGGTGGAAATGAGTTATATAATTCAGTTGCTAATGGAATCGGTAATGCTATTTCAAGTATTAATCAACCGACTGCTTTTGATACATTAAGAGAATTATCTAAAAATGGCGATTTTCAGAATACTTTGCAAACTATTGCACCAAATACAATGCAGAAAGTACAAGAAGAAATAAATAATTCTTCTGATGTTGGTGTAGAAAATACAGGAATGCCAAATTTAATGGCAGAAAATGAAAACTTATATAATTTGCAAAATAATGGAGAAAGAGAAATTGTCAATGAAAAAAATGTTCAAGAAATTGCAAAAGATATTCAAGAAAAATCTAATAATGAAGTTAATGCGGCTGCTTTAGAAAAACCTAAAACAGAAATCGAAAAGAAAATTGAGGAAATTGCTCCGAAAACAACCGAAAATACCTCTGAAAAAAATAATACAAAAAGTACAGTTAAAGAAAATATAAATAGTAATGTAACAGAAGAATATCAAAAAATTAAAGAAATTGCTCCTAATACAATAGAAAAACAACAAATTGGACAAAAGGCAAAAAATCAAGAATTAGTTAAGAAAATTGCAGCTGAGGGATTTGATGAAACAATAGTAAATGAGCATATTAGAAAATTAGAAAATGCCGAAGAATTGGGTACTGATAATATGCTACATGTAATGCAATCAAGGTTATATAAAGCAAGAGAAAAAGGTTTAAATAATACATTTGATGAACTTGAATCACTTTATCAAAGTTATAGAAAAAAAAGAAAAGAAAAACTTGCAAATTTGAATGCAAATCAAACAAATAATTCTCAAAAATTAACTCCTCAAAATAAAACAAAACAACAAAAAGTAAAAAATAAAAAAGGCGAGAATTATTTGCCTAAGAAAAAACAAGAGGCATACGATATTTTAAGTTTAGCAACTGGGAAAAAAGTTGCTTGGTTAAAAATGCAAAAAAATAAAAGTCTTGAGAAAATTGAAAATTTAATTGATAAAGTTGGGGATAAATTAGCAACTGATTATTTTTCTGAATATTATCCAGAAATCAATAAACTTGCTGATGATAATAGTAATGAATCTATTGGAGTTGCTGAAAAAATTGCAAGGCAAGTCCTTGATGATATTATAAATGATAATTTCTATTCTCTAGATATGTACAGTGATGAAGATACTATTGCTCTTATTAAAAATGAAATGGAAATAATTAAGGATAAAATTAAAACTCCATTTATAAAAGAATTAGCAAATTCTAAAATTACTGATGAATCATTTATAAAAGCATATAATAAATTAGAAAAATTGTCGGATAATTTATCAGATGAAGAAATAAATACTTATATGCAAGATATGGAAGCCTTTGAAAGTATATATAATCTTCAACAATATTTACAAGAAGAAGATAATACACTTGAAAGTCCTAATAAAGAAATTTATAATAATAATGAGGTTGAAAATGATAAAAACGGAAGAAATCAAAGAAACGAGACAGAAAATATACAATCTGATAGAAACAGGGAAGTTTCCGAATCTTTACAAGGAGAGGTTTTCCAGCGACATTCAGATAAAAACGTTAATAATACTCCGCAAGAAAACAAAACCTCAGAAGACACTTCGACAAATGCTGGAAATGTACGACAAGATAATGAAAAGTCAACCAAAAGAAACAAAAAGACTTTATCTAACAAGGTTCAAAAGAAAGAAATCATTAATGAAAAAATAGCCAAAATTGCACCTAATACTCATAATAAATTAAATAATAAGGAGTTAGATAATGGAAATGTTGAAACTGTTAATGAAAACAGATCCGAATTATCAGAAAAACAAAAAGAAAAAAGCAGCGGAACAAGCGGAATTTCACAAAAAGAATCCTCAAATGATGGATATACTAACGGAATCAGACGAGACAACAACATATCTGATGAGCGAGGAATAATTGAAAAACATAGGGAAATTATATCAAATAAATATAAAAATCAATATGAATTAAATCAAGCTATTGAAAATTTTATTAATAACAATGAAATTGAAGTTTATAAAAGTGTCCCCGAAGAAATAAAAGATTGGTTAAAAAAATATACAGGTGCAGGCGGTTTAGAAAAACAAGGTGCTGAAGGGAAAGGACTTTTATCTGAATATTATACTCCGCATAACATAGTAAAAAAGATGTGGGATTTAGTTAAACAATATGTAAATACAGACGGTGCAAAAGTCCTTGAACCGTCCGTTGGTATTGGCAGATTTTTGGAAAATGCTCCTCAAAATACAAACTTTGATGTCGTTGAAATGAACCCCGTCAGTGCAAAAATAACAAAAATTCTATATCCTGATGCAAATGTAACAACAGGCGAATTTCAAGAAAAATTTATAAATAAAAACACTAATACACCTGTTAAGTCAGTTAGTCCCGAGTATGATATTGTTATTGGTAATCCACCTTATGGTGCGTATTCTGGTAGATATAAAGGGTTGGGAGAAGGTAAAAATATTGCTCGACTTGAACATTATTTTATTAAAAGAGGACTTGATACATTAAAGGAAAATGGTGTTTTAGTTTATATTATTCCATCTTCATTTTTAGACGGCTCAATTACAAAAGTAAAACAGGAAATTTCTGCCCAAGCAGAAATATTAGATGCATATAGATTGCCTGAAAATAGTTTTGATACAACTTCAATAGGTACTGATATTATTGTATTAAGAAAAAGAAAAATGATAGGTAATTCTTCTTTATTTAATGCAGGAAATTGGTTTAAACAAAATCCTGAAAAAGTTTTAGGAACTATTGAAACGAGAAAGAATAGATTTGGTAAAGAAGAAACTTATGTAAAAGGTGATAAGAATCTTGTAAATAATATTGATACAACAAAAAAGGATATAAAAGAAGTTGTAGCAACTAAAAAAATAACAACTACTACAACTAAAACCAATACTAAAACTATTAAAAAAACAACAAGTAAAAATGTTATTAAAGGAAATATTGAATATAATGAATATGTCCCCGAAATTGTTGTTACAGATAAAGAATTAGAATTATTTAATGATACTAGAGTTGATGGAACATTACCGAAAGAAAAATATAAACCGAATAAATATGTAAATCAATATAATGGAGAATTATATAATGATTTTAATTATTTACAAGGTGATATTTATGAAAAACTGGACCAATTAGCAAATGAAAATATTACTGACGAACAAAAAGAAGTTCAAAGAAAGAAATTATTAAATGTTTTGCCGGAAGTAAAAACTGTAAATGAAATAGCATTTAATCCAACTTCTGATTTTATAAGAGAATTTAATACAGATGTTGTGGAAGAAACAGAACATTGGGACTATAACACACGAACAAATATAAAGAAATTTGAAAATGTACCATTAGATAAGATGTATTTGAAATATGCAGAAAAATTAACGAGGTCTGAAAGAGATGATGTTACTATTTCAAATATTAGAGAGTTTGTAAGAGGCGAAAGAATACGAATCGATTATAATTACCCTGCTGGAATGTATGACGATAAAGCTAGAGAAAGTTACAGAAAACAAAAAAGTGCTGAAATTTTATCTAAAATTAAGAACGTAGTTGATAAAACATTTAATGATTTTGTAAGAAATGAATTAAGCCAAGAACAAAAAGAAAAATTGGCTGATTTATGGAATAGAAATTTTAATGCGATATATAATCCGGATTATACAAAAATGCCAATGATAGTTAAGGGTTTAAACTCTGAATTTAATGGAAAAAAATTAGTTTTGCAAAACGTTCAAATTGAAGGTGTGAATTTCTTAACTAATAAAGGAGTTGGATTGTTAGGGTTTGAAGTTGGAGTTGGTAAAACTTTAACAGGGATTATTTCTACTGTTCAAAATATGCAAATGGGCAGATGTAAAAGACCTCTTATTTTAGTTCCGAAACAAGTAAAAAATAATTGGATTAAAGAAATAAATCAAGCATTTCCAAATATAAAAGTAAATGATGTTGATAACATGAGTAAATTTAAGGGGGAAATTCCCGAAAATAGCTTAACTGTTGCTACATATGAGGCATTGGGTAATATTTGGTATGGCGATTTATCGAATGAAAAATTAACAAATATTGTATATGAAATAGGACAAGATATTTCAAGGTTTGATAATAGTTCTAGTGATACTGACAGAAGAGACAGTACCAAAAGAGCCAAAGAAAAAGTTAGAGAAAGAGCAGAAAAACTCGTAGGATTGGCAGAAAAAGGGAATAAAAAATTATTTAATATTCAAGATTTGGGCTTTGATCACATAACAGTTGATGAGGCTCATAATTTTAAAAACTTATTTGCAGATGCAAAAGCCGACGGACAAGAGGGTAACGCATATACTAATATTACTGGCGGTACAACTTCTTCTAGAGCAACAAGATTATTTTTATTTGCACAATATATTTTAAATAACAATAATAATAGAAATGTATTTATGTTGACTGCTACCCCATTTAATAATAGTCCGTTAGAAGTATTTAATATGTTATCCTTTATAGCAAAAGATAAATTAGATAAAATGGGATTGTATAATGTTTATCAGTTCATGGAAAATTATGCAGATATAAATTCAGATTGGATTGTAAATAGTAGAAATGAAGTTGAGTATAAACAAGTTGTTACTGCCTTTAAAAATGCAAGTTCTTTAAGAGAATTAATTAAATCTGTAATGATGATTAGAAGTGCAGAAGATGCCGGAATTGTTAGACCGGAAAAATTTACCAAAAGGGTTGTTTTAGAACCTAGCGAAAAACAATTAGAACAAATTAGACAGGCTGAAGAAGATGCAGTAAAAGGTGGTAAAGATGATGGGGCAGTATTAAAAGCTATTAATCAATCAAGAAAATCTACATTATCTCCGGATATTGCTGCTGATAATTTTGAAGTAACTCCAACAGATTTAATTAATAATTCTCCTAAATTGTCTTATATTATGAATGCTGTTGAGAGCATGAAGAAAAAAGATCCGAAAACTTCCCAATTAATATATATGCCTTTAGGTGTTAAATTTTTACCTAAAATCAAAGAATATTTGGTAAATAAAGGTATTTTTAAAGATGATGAGATTGGAATTATTGAATCCGGAGTATCTGATGATAAGATTGATAAAATAACAGAATCTTTTAATGATAGAGACGGCAAGGTTAAATTAATTATTGGAACAAATAAAATAAAAGAGGGAATGAATTTAAATAAAAATTCATCTGTTTTATATGTTCCATATATGGACTGGAATCCTACAGACTTTGTTCAAATTGTTGGTAGAATATGGAGACGTGGAAACAGATATTCAAAAATTAGAGTTGTAGTTCCTCTATTAAAAAATTCTTCTGATTCGTTTATGTTTCAAAAACTGAATGAAAAAACAGACCGTATTAATAACATAATGGACGAAAGCAAAGAATATATTAATACTTCCGAATTAAATACTGCAGAAGAAAAAATTAATATGATTTCTAATCCGGATAAAAAAGTAAAAATGTTTATTAGAGTTGAAAAACAAAAACTGGAAGCTCAAAAATCCTCTTTGGAAGGGCGATTGGACATGGTAAGAAGTTATAAAGAAGAATTATCCGGTAATGAAAGAATGATACAATATTCAAAAGAAAAAGTTGAAGAAACAGAAAAAGCATTATCTGAAATAGATCCGATAGTAAATGAATGGAATTATAATAGAACTCAAGATAGATTAAAAAACTATAAAAAAGATATTCCAAAATATACTTATGCTTTAAAAAAGATAAAAGAAAAAATAAAACGACTTGAATTAGATTTCAATGGAAAAGATTCTGACGAGGCAATTTTAGCAGAAATAGAAAAAGTTGATGAACAAATAAAAAATGTTGAAGAATTAAGTAAAAAAAAGCTGGAAGAATATACACAACAATATGAAGAAGAACGTAAAAATAGTAAGAGTATAAAAGAACTTATTAAAGAATTTGAAGAAGAATCTTATGCGTTATATCCTGATGAAAATAATAAATCTGAAGATAGTAAGCCTTTAAATGTTGAACCTAAAAAGAAGTATGAAAGAACAAGAGAAAATGCATACAATATTCCTGTTATAAAATTAGAAACACAAGCTCAAAGAAATAAAAAAGAAAAAACAAAAAATTTAGTACAAAAGGCAAAAGAAATTGTAAGTGCTAAGCAATATAATAAAAAATTAAAAGAAGGTATTGCGAAATGGAGTTCTGAAATAAATATAAGAAGATATGAAGCTGATAGAACTTTAAATGCATTTATAAATATTACAAAGACTATTTCAAAACAAATAGGTGTAAATGATAAACATTTAAGAGAAATTATGCCGTTTTTACGAGAGAGAACAGAATTTCCTGAAGAATTGAACAGACCTGAATTAAAAAGGGTATGGGATAAAATAAATCAATCTGCTACATTAAAAGATAATTTAACTAAACTTGCAGATAGTTTATCGGAAAAATTTGAAAAATTTTGGACTGAATATAAGGCAGTTCAAGCAAGTGGAGATTTTGAAACAAATGAAGATGAAGTAAAAAACTATATTACTCATATATGGGATTTAGACCAAAAGAAACAAGGTTTATTAACTACTTATTTTGCAACAAAATCACGATTTGCAAAACAAAGAAAAATAGACACATTATATAATGGTATTCAAGGAATAACTCTTGAAAATGGAGAAACTTTAAAATTAAAACCTAAAGTTCTTGATTATGCAGAAATATTAAAAATTCAGTCTGATAATTTAATAAAAGCTACAGTTGATAAGGTTTTTGCAGATAGTGTGAAAAGTTTTAAAACTGCTGAAGGTGCAAGTCTTGTATTACCTTCAAGTAAAGCTCCAAATAATTGGATAGAAATTAATAATAGTGCTTTAAATAAAACTGTTGCTAAGCCTGTTTCTACTACTTTTGGAGAAAAAATTTCACCTGTACTGGTTAATAAACTCGCAGAAATTGGAATTGCAATAGGAAACAGATTAAGTAAATATAAAGCAAATGGTATTCCTAATTCATTGGGTAAATTTGTAAAAAATCAACCTCCGGAAATCAGATTACAAAGGTGGTTTTCAACCAAAACTCTTGCTCATGAAGTAGGTCATGCAATGGATGAAATACTTGGATTATCAAAAGATGGTTTTGTTGATAGATATAGAGATGAATTATTAGAACTTAATAAAGAAAGAATTGAGGCTTTTGAAAAAAATAATGATAGACAATATGCCGAAAAAGATTCAGAATTAATTGCTGAATTATTTGGAGTTATGTTTAATGATGTTGAAAGTGCTTTTAAATATGCTCCTGCCGCAACTTCTGAAATAATGAATAAAATGACTAAAAATAAAAAATTAGAACAATTATTGCCTGGAAATTTTGATTGGACTGAAGCAAAACATGTTCTTGAAGAAAAAGTTGTTGAATTTTTTAGAATGCCTGTAAAAGTTCACCCTGATATTGCCGCTACTTTAAAAACAGTATTTGAAAATAAAAAAGAATATCTTGATGTTTTAGGGTTTAAACCGGGTAAAGCTTTAGATGATGTTAATGCTATTGCAAAAATGTTTAATTTCTCGCTAAGCGGTTTTCATGGTTGGGCTTTATCGGAAAGTTATTTAGGTAATGTTGGAGTAAAAGGCTTAAAAGATGTTATTAATTTTAAAAAAATATATGATTCAGTAAAAAACAATGATTATGATATTTATAAAAAGGAAGAAACCGCAAAACAAGCAATAAAAGATGGTTTACAAATTGGTGCAACTCTTGATGTACAGAGAGGAATTGCAGAAAATTTAATTAATAATATTGGGAAGTTTTTAGAAAATAGTATTCCCGGATTTGGTAAACCTTTTTCAATGCCAGTTAAAGTAATTGCTAAAGCAACTGAATTAAATAATAAAGTTTTATGGGATGTTATTCATAATAATTATAAAATTAATGCTTATGAATTTCTAATACAAAATGAATCTAAAAATGGAAATATTACAGAAGAAAAACGTAAAGAAATTGCACAATGGGTAAATGATAGTTTTGGCGGTTTAGCTTGGGAAAATTTAGGAATAAACTCCTCTACAAAAAAAACATTTTCAAGATGGTTGATGTCGCCTGATTGGTTATTATCATCAACACGTCAATTTATGGGAATGTTTAGTTCAAAAGTAGGACATAAAGCTTTAAACTCGTTAGCTTCTAAAAGTGAATTTTGGAATAAAGTTAAAGATACAACTCAATTTTTTGGTATTAATTCTTTAACAGATGATATTGAAGCTTCAGGAATGAGAGGGAGAATAGCAAGAAATTTTTGGGCGAGAGCTGCGATTCAATCTATTATTTATATGAATTTACTTAATGCTTTGTTTAGAGCTTGGGATAGAGATAAAAATCCCGATTTATATCCTAAAGAAATGACCCCTCTTGATTATTCAATGATAAATAATTCAAAAGGTTCAAAAACTAATGTTTTTATTGGTCGTAACAAAGACGGTAGTGAACGATATGCAAGATTTGGTAAACAGTTTAGAGAAATGCCTGAATTGATAGAAGACCCGATTAAACATATAGGGGCAAAAATTGCACCTATTCCTCAGTCAATTTCAACAGTATTTACTGGTCGTTCAATGAGTGGCTTTGAAAATAAAGAAATGGCACAAGCAAAAGGCTGGCAAAGAATTGGTGTAGCCTCAAAACAATTAGCAAAAACATTTTTACCTTTTTCAATTGGTTCAGCTATTCAAAAGGGTTCTGATTATAGTGTCTTTGATTTGGTCGCTACTACCGGAAAAGGAATGACAAAATATAAAGCAAAACAAGAATTTAAAAGTGCTTTAAAACATGGTAATAAACCGAATGTTATTAGCGATATAAAAAGAAGTATGGTAATGAACGGTATGTCTGATAAAGATATAAATAAAGTTTATAAAACTGCAAAAAGTGAATATACAAAAAAATTCAAAGAAGATTATATACAAGCACTAACTAATAAAGATAAAGAAAAAATTACAAAAATAAATGCAAAAATCATTAAAAATAATCTTTCCAAAGTTGAACAAAGAGAAATATATAGTAAGGCTTTAAAAGAATTTTATTCAAAAAGAAATATAAATAAATAAGGAGATAGAATGGCTTTAGTCGAAATAAAACATGGCTCAGAGGCAAAATCTGAACCATTAAATAATAATTTTAATTTTTTGTTAGAAGAAATACAAACTCTAGCAATAACAGTTCAAAATAATAAAGAAATATTAGAATCAAGTCTTTCTAGTTCAAATTCAAATATTATATCGACAAAAGAAACACTTGAACAACTTGTTGACAAAACAAAACAAAGTTTATTAGATAATATAAATTCATTATTATCCAGTAATGGTTTATTTTTTACTAAAACAATATCCGGAGATAGTTTTTGTTTAGAATATTTTTCAGATACAGAAAAAACAAATAGAGTTTTTATGCTTTTATTTGGAAAAGCAAAAGGTTTTAGTACAGTTACTTTTTTAAAGAAATTTACTACTTTATATGGACTTTTTGCACAAGTAATAACAAGTGAAACTTGTGTAAGTGCAGCTATACAGAATCAGACTACAACCAGTTTTTATATAACAGACGGTACACATGGTGGTAAACACGAAGATCGGGGTGGATTATCAAATTACTGGTTTGCCATAGGAACATAAGAAAGGATAAAAAATGACTGAAAAATATTATATTGGACAAATTTTTAAAGAGAAATATCCAATTGAGGCCGCAACTTGGTGTAATGAGCGAGGTAATTGCGGCATAGTTAAAACAAAAACTGAAAAAGGGATAGATTATTTTGAAATTATTGAAACGACAAAAATAATTAAAGAACAATCAATAGCAAGTCGAACAAATAATTTTTTCTTAGATTTCTTTAATATTCCGGATATTGGCTTTTTTAGAAAATATCCAAAAGGATATTCAAGTGCGGTAGAGGCTATGAATAGTGCGTTTAATTTAGTTTCCATAATTGGAAATTTACCAGCTGGTACTCTTCAATTTTATAAAAAGCCAGATTTTAATGTAGAAGAACAATGTACAGAAAAATGGCTTGTTGAAAATTCATTTAAAAATAAAGAAATGAGTGCTAGCGAGTTTGGACAATTATATGCAAAATTTTTAACTACCTGGAATGAAAAGGAGCATTTATAATATGGCATTTACTATAGATTCAAGAGGAGATATTACATTAATACAAGGCGATAGTGGAATATATTCCATAAGTGGTGTTCCAACTGATAAAAATTATACAGCACATTTTGAAATTAGAGATGAAAATAGAAAAACAATTGGAGAACAAATAACAGTAAATACTAACAAATTAAGTGTTGTTGATTTTGTTTTAACTGGGAATTTTACCGATTTATTAAAAGTAAAAAAAGGCGAAGATACCACAGAATATTATTTTGCTATAAAATTATGTTCTTCTGATCCGGAAAGAGAAGACACTTTACTTATTAATGATAAAAAATTAGGAGAAGATAATATTATGACTGTATATCCTAAAAAAGTAGAGGGAATATAAAATGGTTCAAGCTAAAGAAACAAATGAAACCGTAAGAGTTACAGTAACTAATATACAAGCTGAAAATTACGCAAATTTAGCAAAAGAATATGCGAAACAAGCTGGAGAATCAGCAGAAAGTGCCTTAAATACAAAAAATGAAGTTTCAGATGTAGCAAACAAAGCAAAAGACTGGGCAACAAAAACAGACGGAACTGTTGATGGGGAAGATTATTCAGCAAAACATTATGCAATTGAAACAAAACAAACACTTGAAAATACACAAATTACAGAACAAAATGCACAAATGTATGCGGATAATGCGAGAACAAGTGCAGTAAATGCAGCTTTATCTGAAGAAAATGCACTATCATATAAAGAAGAGGCTCAATATTCAGTAGAGCAAGCGACTGCGATTGCAAAAAGTTTAGAAAATGCAGAAACAAATGCAAGTACATCTGAATCTAATGCAGCTTTGTCTGAAGAAAATGCAGAAAAATACAAAAAAGAGGCTGAAATATGGGCTAATGGAAATGACGAAGATGTAGAAAAATTAGGTGGTACACACTCTTCTATAAGTTCTGCTGGTTTGTCATTTGCTTATGCTAACGCAGATGAAGATATGCCAGTTGAAGAATTTTTGTTAAATAATAATATATCCGTAAAAGGAGAAAAGGGAGATAGTATTTATATTGAGGGTAATGGTATTGAAATTAAAAATAATATTATTACAAATACAAGACCTGGCGAATGGGGTAATATTAGTGGAGATATAACAAAACAAACAGATTTACAAAAGGCTTTAAATAAAAAAATTGATGCGACTAGTGCAATTAATAAAACTTCTCAACTTGTAAATGATAGTGGTTTCATAACAGAAAAAGATTATCCAACAAATTTAAAAGCAGGTGTTGTAAGAACAAATATTACTTATGGCACACATTTGGATATAGATTATGTTTGTGTGTATGCTGCTGATTACAACGCAATCAAATTAAAACAACAATGTTTTCAGCCAATAGTACCGTCTACACTTGATTATGCCGTAAAAACAAGTCTTTGTACAAATGAAGAAGTTTTATTACCAGATGAAAAAGATACTATACATAATTGGTTAGGAACCAAAGAAAAAATATTGCAAATATTGACAAATGATGAAGAATTTTCAACATCTGACAAAAATAATATTCTAAATAAATTAGGAATAGAAGAAAAAATTATTCAAATATTAATTGACAAAGGGTTAATAACTACACCTGAAAAACCTGAAGATGAAGATGAACCAACATTATAATGAGGAGATAAAATGAGTATTGATACTGGCAATTATAGTGCAAAGCATTGGAGTTTGAAAGCAGAACAAGCACAAATTCAAGCTAATAAGGCACTTGAACTTATTACTGAATATAAAACACAAATTGAAAATTCCTTATTAAATATTCAAAAAGTTACAAATACATTTTTAAGAGGAATTACGGCCGATACTACAGAATGGGTTGTAATAGAATCTAAAATAGGAAAATCTTGTTTTAAAAATGTAAAACAAATTAAAAAGATATGGATACCATCAACTTGTGAAATTATTGAGGCTCCAAGTTATTTAGAATCACCATTTTATAATTGTTCGGAAGATTGTCAAATTTTTACAGATGTTACTGATGAAGATAGTACTCCTGTAGGTTGGGGAAATTTTTGGAATTATTTCTCTGAAACCGAAAAGTTGACAGTAAACTACAATTCAACCATACAAGATTTTAATGAATATAAAATAGTGTAATAAGTAAAAAAGGAAGGTAAAACATGACAAAACTATTTAATTGGTTTGAAAGATTTTTTATCAGACGATTGGCAAAAAAAATTGTAAAATTTGTACCCGAATTAAAAGAAAAAGGACTTGAAATAGTAGAGAAACACGCCGATGAAATTCTTGAAAAAGTTAAAGAAACTATCGTTAAGTTTATTGAAGAGCATAAGAATAAGTAAGAACCGTATCGGGTTTTTATTCACTTGGAAAATATAATTGCCCCGCCTTATTTTTTAATAAGGACTTGATAGAGGGGAAAATAATCCCCTCTATACATCAAAATATAACGGCAGGGAAGCCTCTTAACAATGCTAAAATGCCCTGCCTCGATTTAAAAACGTTAATAAACAACTACGTTATTAACAAAATACACATAAAAACGTTAATAAGATGTAGATTTTATTTTTAAAAATTGTAGATTTTTTAAAAATTTATTTACATCAAGCTTTTTAAAATCAATAGATTTGATACTAATTATGTAGATTGGAAACAAAAATGCTTTGGTATAAAGATGATGAAATAGAAATAGACTTTAATATTATTCCTTGTACTACAATGCTCTTTCCGCTTCCGTCCATGACAAAACAGGAAAAAAAAGATATAACAGATAAATCATTTTTAAATAAAAAGCCTTTGCAAGTAAAAATAACTGATAAAAGAAACACAAAAAGAATTGTGTATAGTTTTTGGATAGATAAAGGCTACCGCTGGGACGGGGCGAGTATTCCACGTGCATTTTGGCGGTTAATCGGTTCAAAAACAGAGCCTGAATTTCAAATAGCTTCACTTCTTCACGATAAACTATGCGAAAATCATTCTTTTATCAATAATGATAGGTA
>CANQFS010000015.1 GCA_947599825.1 uncultured Clostridia bacterium | reverse complement strand
TGTATAACATTTTTATTTTTCCCAGATTTTTACTTTTGTGTTTATTTGAATTAAATAAGAATGACTTTACTATATCACGTTATTTTTTGTTTGTAAATAGTTTTTATGTAAATTGTTTATTTTTTTATTATATATTTGAATTTGATTAAACTAAATGAATTACAGCTTTTATCCATACTGCTGTTAATATTGTTCCTAATTACAAATTGCTATCAAATTTGCGACAAATACGCTTCTTAGGATTTTCTCCCTAGACTTACGACATGTGGTCATACAAAAATAAGTAGAATTTTTCATTCAATTCTACTTATTATATGAATATTTTTTCAGTTGCATGCACAAAATCTATTTATTTTACTAATTGGTCGAATGCAGTTTTTGGAATGGACACTATTGGGCGAGCGCCAATTTGAGGGTTGTCAGAGCCGTAATAATGTCCATGAGTAATCTGCTCGCGTACTAAAGATACGTTGCGTATGTCACCAGCCACTGGGCTTCCCAACCAGTAGCGATCACTATTCAAAAAAAATAGCGGTTTACTTAAATAATCACTTACGTCCACACCACCACGGAAATTTTCAGTTTCACCAAGGCTATATAACCAGCCTTCAGTATCATTACCTTGTACTTTAAATTTTTCATCTGGGTACATCTTATCGTATGCTTTTTGGAATAGCTCTATATCTGGAGAGCCTTTTGCTTCAATTTGAGTATCTGATACATCTATTCCTTTCGCTGTTAATGCATTACTTGTTCCTGTTTTTATATGCTCCCATCTACCATTGTAATTTCCTGTGCCATTTAAGTAATCTATTAAATCTTGTCTATCCTTTGATGACTTTACACTGTTTTTACTTAGTTGTATAGTTCCATTACTATCAATTTGTTGTGCTTCACCTTCTAATATTCCACTATATATTAACCATACTTTTTCTTCGTCATTATAAAAATATTTCCAACCTTTTTCAAGTGTTTTTTGTTTTTCATTTATTGTTACTATTACTGCTCCTAAATTTAACTCAGCATTTATAGTTCCTGTTATTTCTTTTATTACATTTCCACTTGTTACTACTATTTTTACTTTTCCTTCATGTCCGTAATTTTACCTTTATTGTTATTTTTGCTTCTTCTTTTATTACCTCTACTTTCTCACTACCTTCCGTTACTTTTACTTCAAATGTTTTTTCTTCTTCCTCTCCTACTGGTAAGTTTTTTATTCCTTCTCCTAATGCTACTTCTCCATTTGACAATGTAATTGGATAATATAAACCTTCTATTAATGCATAATAGGTTCCGTTTTCTAATTCTACTGTTACATCTTTCGTTTGACCTGGCTCTAATGTTACCTCGTAATCGCTTAATGTGATACCAGATACACCACTTGTAACAGTTACTATTTGTTCATCTGTATAGCCATAACTGGATTTCAATTTTTCTACTACAGCTCCTATTGTTATATCATTAGCATTAGATGTTTCTACCTTTTCTATATATGCTTCTGAATATGCAAAACCTGCATCCTCTAAAAATCTTGCTTTTGCTGTTTCTGTTGCAGCACTTTTGGCTTTGTTAAATAGTCCATTTTGTCCTAATATTAAACTTATACTAATTCTTGCAAGTATAATTAACACTATAATGGTTATTACTAATGCGATTAAAGTTATACCTTTATTCTTCTTATTTATTTGCTTAATTAGTTCTTTTGTTTTTTGCATTTTTCTTTCTCCTTTGTTTCATTTTTATTTTCATTTTTATATTACCATTTGTTCAATTTTTATTTCAAGTAATTTTATGTTATTTTGTTTATACTTCTTTTGCAAGCGTTTTTAGGTGCATTTTTAATTTTGAAGTGACTTTTATTTTTGTATACTATTTTCGCGAATTTTCCTTTTTTATATTATAGAACGATTTATTTTTTGAGATATGTTTCATTTATTTTTTAGTTCATTTTAGCTAAAAGTATGACTTTCCTAGAATAAAAAAAATGAGTCTAAGATTTTCTAGCAAATACAATTTTTTAAAAAATCTTAGGCTCTATATAATATTTATATTAATTTTTAAAATTCGATAAACATATAAATAATTCTTGTTTATATATGAAAAATATATGAACAGTTAAGTATATAAACAGTTAAATATATAATAAATAGTGAAAAATAAACCAAAATTGGCAAAAGCTCCCTAGCATTACAAAAATATGGAATATTTCGTGAAATCCAAAATGTTTAGTTGTAAATGGTGCTTTTTTCAAGCCATATATAATTCCACCAATAGTGTAGAAAATTCCACCTGCTAAAAGCCACCATAATGAAGACAATGCGTTTAATCTTTTAAATGTGCTAAGAAGTGGAAATAGCATAACTATTACAAGCCACCCCATTGCGATATATATAGTTGTTGTAAGCCATCTTGGTGCTTTTATCCATACTGCTGTTAATATTGTTCCTAATACTGCTAAGCCCCACACAACACCAAAAATACTCCAACCCCATGGTCCTCTTAATGGACCTAAACAAATTGGTGTATAAGTTGCTGCAATTACAAGGTAAATCATAATATGGTCAAATTTTCTAAATACTCTTGTTCCTGTTTCTCCTAAATTTAATAGATGATATAATGAACTAAATAAGTACATTAGAACTAATATGGAACCAAATATTGTAAATGTAACTATGTCCCATGCTCCTTCTCCATATTTTGCTGCATTAATAATTAACAGTACAAGTCCTGCTATAGATAAGCCCATTCCTATTAAATGAGAAAAACCACTAACTGGATCTTTTATTTTTTTGAACATTTTTATTATCATTCCTTCCGTAAAAATAGTTCTAGCTAAAGATTATTTTATATTATTTTTACCTTCATTCTCCTTTTAGCTAAATTTTGCTTTTTAATTTATTATCCTATTCTAACATAGTTTTCCCTATTTTTTCAAGTTTATTTGCTATATTTAACAATCTTTTTAATCTCTTCAAACCTTTTCACTTTAGCAGTAGTAGTTTTAATCATTGGCTCATCTGTTACTATAATATTTTTAATATGTTGATAATTTGGAAGATTTTGATTTATTTGCTTTATATCTTTCCATATTACTTTTTCCATTTCTTCTTTTGATAAATTATTTTCTTCTAAATATTCTTTATTATATACAATTTTTGCGCAAACTACTAAATCATCATCTTTTGGCAAACCAAACACCATATTTTCTTCTACATAAGGTAAATTACTTACTAATATTTCTAATTCCTCTGGATAAACGTTTTTTCCGTTTTTTAGAACAATAACATTTTTCTTTCTGCCTGCAATAAAAATATAGCCGTCTTTATCTTGGTAGCCTAAGTCACCAGTGTAGAACCAGCCGTCTTTTAACACTTCTTTAGTTGCTTCTTCATTTTCATAGTAGCCTAACATTACATTTGGACCTTTTGCTATAATTTCACCAATTCCTTCATTATTTGGCTTATCTATTTTCACTTCTACATTTGCTAGAGGATATCCAATAGAGCCATATCTAATGCATTTTTCATTTTCTGCAGTAAGTACAGGTGATGTTTCTGTTAAGCCATAACCTTGAACAGTTAGAATTCCAAAATCATTAAAGCCTTTAGCAACATTTTTATCTATAGCAGAAGCTCCACTTACTACAAAGCGAATATTTCCTCCTAGTTGATTGATAATATCTTTAAATACTTTTCTTCGAATATCAATTCCAAATTTAAGTAAAAAATTGGTAATAGGAATAACTCTTTTTATTAACTTTGCTTTTCCTTGTTTTTCAACCTCTTTCATTATTTTTTTATACATTGTTTCTAAAAGCAATGGAACACATACAAAAATAGATACTTTATACTCTTTTAAATTAGTTTGAATATGGCGAATTCCATCGCAAAATACATTTGTAGTTCCGTTTACTAAGAAAAAAGAAAAGTGCTGTACTTCCAAAGGTATGGTGAAACGGTAAAAATGCTAAATTTACATCAGTATCATAAACTTTTTCTGCCATGCTTAAAGCATAAATGTTAGAAGCAATATTTTTATGAGAAAGCATTACTGCCTTAGAAGCCGAAGTAGTTCCAGAAGTAAATAGAATAATTTGCATTTTTTCTTCATTTATTTCTGCTTTTGTAAATTCTTCATAACCTTGCTCTAGCAGATTTTTTCCTTCTTCTATTAGCTCTTTTAAGCAAAGGAAATCTTCAGTTTTATCCATACAAATAAACATGCTAACCGCTGTGCTTTTTTGCTCTTGTATTTGTTTCATAATATTATAATATTTTTCGTCAAAAATAACAGCATCTGCATTACTTCTTTGCAATAAAGATTCAATTTCATTATCTGGCAAGCCTTTATCTAGTGGAACAACAATTCCTGTTCCATTTACAACTGCGAAATAGCTTACTACCCATTCATAACGGTTAGGGCTAATAACAGCAATACGTTTGTTTTTTAGTCCTCTTTTTATTAGGCTAGAGCCTAAAGAATCAATATCTAATCCAAATTGCTCATACGAAATATTTGTATATTTTTCCTTTGATTTCTCTTTATTTTTTATAATAAATGCTTTATGAGAGGCATATTTTTCAATTGCATCTTTCATAAGTTCCTTTAAATTTTTAAACTCTTTTGCTTCGTAAAGCGTATTTTTTGATTTCATAAATCCATTCCTTTCCTATTTGACACTAAAAGTGCCACGTAATAACAAAAACGATACCTACCTTGGTATCGTTCTGTGATTTTTATTATAACATATACGCTTTTGTCTTACAATGTAACTGACTTATTGTTCGATTTTATCTTTCTTCTACACTTTCTTCTTTTTCTTTTTGAAGTTCTAAGCGATAGTGGTCTGTATGATATGTATAGTCATCTTCCCCAAATCTTTCACAATTTGCAATACGAGAAGAAAAAAATGGAATTTCTTCTCCCCAATCATAAGGTTTTGTGGTTTGTGCTACTAAAGGAGCTACTCCTTGTAATTTCTTTATCCCCTCAAAATTTGGTATATATTGATGCTGTTTGTTATTTACATTCAGGGTACCAATTAAAATATCTTTCCAATATACTTTATATATTTTCATACTTTTTTCCTCTCTTTTTTCTTTTTATATTTTAACATATTTTTACATTTTTTTCAAGTTTTCTTTTACATTCATCTTATTCATATGAATTACTTTTTATTGGAATGATTATTCACTATCTTCCTGCATTTCTTTCTTCAATTCCATAAATGTGCATAATTTTCCTTAAAATATCATCTTCTTCTCCTTGTCTTATGTCTTCTTCCATTGCTTTATTTGCAATTTGCTCACTATATTCTTTTCCTATATTTGCTTCTCCTATTTCAGGGTATAAAATTTTTTCAATTTCATTCTTACGAAATTGAAAAACATATTTCGCAGTTGATTTTATTACCATAGGAATAGGTGCTTTTATTTTTGTTTCTACCGCTTCTATTGCTTTATCTATGTCTATTTCATTATAGGCATCTGATATAAAATCATATACATCATCATCTTCTAGCAAAGTATCCAAAGTATTTTTCCAAAGTGAGTTATAACTTCCTTTTAAAATAGAAATTTTAGGATCCAACATATCTACATTTCTTTTCAAACCCAAACCATGTCCTAGAATTTTTTGTAATGTTTCTAAGTCTGTGTCTAGTAATAATGATTCTTCACTATCATATATACAAGATAATTCTAGCTCTCTTTTTTTATTTTCTGAATTCATATATGAGAAAAGAGAAAAGTTTTCTGTATGCTTATCAACTGCACATATCATAATAAAAAATGCATTTTGTTTTCTATAATCTTGAATTATTTGCTTTCTTTTTGATTTTTCTATTCCTTCTTCTTTTAGACTTTTATAGAATTTTTCCTCTACTTCTAAATAGTCGCTAATTTCAGGATATTCTTCTTGAACTTTTGTATCTCCAATAAGGCTATATAGAGATATTAAATCTCCGTGTTTGCCTTGATACATTTTTTTAGATAGAACTCCACGCTGTCCATTTAGTTTTATTAAATCATAATAAGCAGACGAAAAACCCGCTTGTTTAGCTAGTTCTTCTACAATTAATTCTGCATAAATGCTACCATTTCTTTTGCCATCTACCATACATTCACCTTTTAGTAATACGTTTGTTCCTGCAAAATTAACCCAATTTTTTAATCTTTCTTCTCTTCCTACTTTTTCTCTTGAAGCTTCTGTAAATTCTAAATTTAATGAATCTAAATTTATGAATCCTTCTTCATCTCTATATTGTTCTAATTCTTCTAAACTAACATTACATTTTATTGCCTCTGCCATCTTTACTAATCATTCCTTTCTAAGACACAAACTTTGATTAATTCTTAAATGTTATTTGAATTTTACAACTATAAAATTTTTTACCTACTTTTTATAGTCTTGATTTTACTGTTGTTTTTTCTTAAACAAATCATTTGGATTATACTTCTTACGTAATTCGTTTTGGTATTTTTCCTCATTTACTAAATAAGAATCTCTTATTTCTTTTTTCTTTTCTTCTTCTAACCAATAATTTGTGTTAATGTAATTTAATAGTACAAGTGCTGTTCTGCTAATAATTTGCTTTTCAAAAGGAAGTCCTTTTTTTATTTTTGTTTGATACTCTCTATCTTGTTCTTTTTGCAACAATTCTAGCAGTTTATTTGGAATTTTGTTTCTATATTCTTGACCCATTAAATCAATAATCTCATTTACTTCTTTGAACGCTTCTCTTTCTTCTATAGAAAAATTCATATTTTTCCCTTTCTTAAAATTTCTTTGCATTTTTCATTCAAGCATCTATTTATAATTTATTAACATTATTTATAGATTAAAAAGCTTAGAAACAGTTAGAATCTATAAATCATAAAAATATGTTGCTTCTAAATCTGCTTCATGTACTAAAAGAGCAATTGGATATTTTTTGTACGCTTGTCCTATAGTTCCATATAATTCTTTTGGCTCTGTAAAGCCCATATGCCAACGAATTGCATAACGTTCCTCTGGAGTTAATTTTATAAATTCAGATAACATCATAACAGACTTTTCGCCATGTCCATAAGGAATTAAATCTTCTACTGTATAATAAGGTACTTTTTCCCATACTCCTTGCTCATTTTTAGCATTTCTATAGTCTATTTTATAATAATTTACTTTACAAATATCATGTAATAATGCAATTATTTTTACAGAATCAGAATCTTCTGTTTTAGTTTTTAAAATTTCATATACCTTCATACTGTGTTCTAATAGCCCACCTTTATGGTTTCCATGAAAACGCGTACTTGCTGGCGCTTCAAAAAAGTCAGAACGCTCTAAAAATTCAATTAATGCGTCCATTCCTTCTCTATTTATCTGTTTTAGTAAATTTAAAAATTCTTCTTTCATTTAATTTTTTTCCTTTCTTTTGAATCATGATGCATTGGGACGTTTCTTTTTGCATTATTATGCATTGGGTTTGTTTTTTTGCATTATTATGCATTGGGTTTGTTTCTCTTTGCATTATTATGCATTGGGGACGTTTTTTTTGCATTATTTTGTATTGGTTTGCATCATTTTTTTATCTTTTTTTACGTTCTTTCTCCTTTTAAAATAGATTCTAATTGGTTTTTAACTGTCGTTTTAAATTTATAATAATATGGAGTAATTTCTGGTAAAAGTCCATCAAAATAAATGATATTTCCGTCTTTATCCATAGCTTTTAAGTTTGGAAAAGTACGAAGCATTTTTTTATTTGAGAAAAATGTGTTAATCCATTTTGACATTGTTTCATTTCCGTATATTTTTTCGTATTGTACTTCAACTTGTTCTCTGTTTGCTACCTGTAAGTCGTGCTCGTGAATCATTCTAATATAAAACATATTTATAGCAAAACCTGTTAATAGGAAATCAAAAAACAAAAAGATAATTACAGCAGTTGTTAGAATTTTTAAGTGAACTAGTGAAATCTTCTTTTTTATTTTATCAATTAACCTATCAATTCTAGGATTAGCATACGACATTAAGTATATTGCTAAGAATCCCCAAAATAAAGAAAAGAAAACACAAATTCTTCCGTTTAAATTAAGTGGCATGTTCGAATAGTCCCACCATATAACATGAAATAGTTTTTCTCCTAGAAAGCTAATGACATATTCTGTAATAGAGCCAATTATAAAGCCTCCAAAGAATAATGTATTGTTATTCTTATTAAAATATTGTAGAAATACAATCATTATAACAGCTCCTAGCCCGTAAATTGAGCAAAATGGTCCATATAAGAAACTTTGCCTACTTTCCCACGTTCCTTTTGTCATAATGCTAAATAGAGTTTCTATTACATAACCTAATACACTATAAATAATAAAATATGCTAAAATTCTCCAAATGCTAATTCCTAAAATTTTAAATGTTTTTCTTTGTAAGGTATTTTTTTGCATTTTATTTTCCTCTTTCATTTCTTTATTATTCCTTTCATTGGTACAAATTTAGTTAAATTCTTTTAATTTATAAATATAAAATTTTATGAAAAAAATCCATAGTAAATAACTACAAAAATTTCAAAAATTAGAATAGCCGGAAATCCAATAACAAACCTAGTTTTTTTGGTTTTATGTCTAAATACATACATACCAGCAATTCCGCCAATTCCACCTCCTAAAAGTACCAAGATAAATAAAGCTGATTCACTTATTCTCCATTTTCCATATTTTGCTTTCTTTTTATCAATACCCATGGCACAAAATGCAATGATATTAATAAGAATAAGATATATAATAGCATTTTGCAAATTAAAAATTTGACTTAAATCAATAGTATTTTCAAACATTTTAGATTTCCCCTTTTCATATTCTCATTATATCATACTTTTTCATTTTGTATAGATGTTTTTATAGATTCTTTTTTGCCATTGTTAGCTATACATTTATAATTGAAAAAAATCATATTTCTGTGTTATGTAAAATTTGCATTTTTTTCTAGTATATGTTATAATTGTAATGTATTTCAAATATCTTAATAAGGAGAAGGTGAATTCTTTTTATGTATGAGAGTTACAAGTTCTTTTCAAATGAAGATAGACAATGGAATCAATCCTTTTTAGATGCCACAAAAAGCAAAGACAAGAAAAAAGTATTTGAGTTGTTGAGGCAAGCTGGCGAAGTTTACTTAGATGAATATTATATTGATCATTCTATTTTTGAATTAAACAATAAAGGCATCTCAAAAGAAAAAAGAGAACAAGTATTAGATAACTTAAAAAAATGTAAAATTGTAACAGATATAGCAGAGCAAAAAGATGCTATATCTATTAAAACTGCCAAAACTCCTATTATGGTATCAAAACTATCAGATATTATTCCTGGCATTGAAGATGTAACTCCTTCTAGCCAAAAAGAAAACATTGTAAATAAAAGCGTTTATCGTTCTGAATATATTTCCCAAATGTTAAGCTTTCCAAATAGTGTTGTTACTGGTTATACTTATGGTATTGCTGACAAAGCCAAAAGCATAGACACTTGGGTAGAATTTAAAAATAATAAAAATCAGGAATTTGTTGTATTTCCCGATTCTAATACTGTTTATAATAAAGAAGGCTTTTACTTTTTAAAACACGCAGAACCTATAAAAAAAGTTTCTAGTGATGATTTAAGAGGTAAATCTTCTGTTGGAAAAGGTTCTTCTTATAATGAACTTGGCTCTCAAGCCGTAGATATTGATATTGAAATTGATATGGGTGATGAAAGATAAATATGGCGAGCCTAAGATTTTCTTAAAATTTCCATTTGTTAGAAAATCTTAGGCTCGCTTTTTTATTTAATAGCAAAATGTATTTTCTACTGAAAATCAAAATCAAAATAGGCATAATGTGGTACTTCAAAATTTAAAAAACTATCAATTTTCTCTTTTGCTATTTGAGATACTTGGTTAATTCTTGCTGTTTTTCCTTCTGTAGTTTTAGTTAGTGGCACAATATATCTTCTTTTTGCCTTAACACTAACACAATATTTATTTTCTACTGGTACATCGCTTTCACCTATTTTTGTAGTATTTCTAAACTTTTTGAAAGCCTCTACTATATCTTTATTTTCACAATTTTCTATTTTACTAATTACTTCTGCTTCTGATAAATGATATAAATCATTAACCGTAATATAACCTTCCCCTGACATTTTCTTCATAGTATCTGCAATAAATTGCATCGTAATTCTATCTTCATTAACAAACCAAGATGGCCATAACTCTCTAATAATAGTAATATATTCTTCTGCTAATTTTTCATCTTGAAAACCTAATTCTGGAATTCCTTGTTCATTTTCTAAAATAGTAATATTTTCGTACATTTCTTTTATTTTATCTAAATTCCATACTACTTTTTGTACCAAACCACAAGAAAAAGTATATTCAAATCTGTCTGCAGATAACTTTGGCGTGTCATTATCGGCAATAGGATAAATATGATAATCATTCACTTCTTCTAATTTAATACCATCTCGTTTCAATAATTGCATAATTTCTTTTGAATTTTGAATAATTTGCGTTGTTAACTCTTCTGTTGATTCTTGCTTTTCGTGGTCTTCATTCATAAAATCTATACAATGTTTAAAACATGGTGTTGCAATATCATGAAATAATCCCGCTAAAGTCTGCTTTTTATCTTTTGTAAAATTCCAAATAATTAGGGCAACTCCTATACTATGGTCTAAATTAGAATAAAAAAATTGATTATGAAATATTTTTGTATAATCTGTTCCACAACTCATACTAATTTTCCCTATTCTTTGCATTTCTGGTGTGTTAATATATTCCTCTAAAAATGAAGGGATTTCTGGTGAAAGAATATGAAAATATTCTTTTATTATTGGATTTAATTGTTCAAAATATTGGTGCATTTCATTTTTCCTTTCTTATTTTTTTGAATCATTCTTTCATTAAAAAGTTGATTTTTGGCTATGAGAGCTAAAATACTGTCAAAAAATGCAATTAAATATAGATTTGCTCTCATTTAATTGCATTATCTGGTCAATGTACCTTTAGGAAACGTCCCCAATGGTACCTACTTCCCAATTGGGGACTGTCCCAAATTGTCCCTAGCCGAAAAGGCTTAGTTGATTGCTTTTGCTCATGCCTTGCAAGCAACCGAATTTTTGTAATAGTTCTACGACTGATTTTCCTACTTTTGAACGTACTTGCATGTCATCAATTGACATGAATTTTCCGTCTTTTTTTGCATATTCTATTCCTTCTGCTGCTACGGTTCCAAGTCCTGGTATACTGTTTAGTGGTGGTCTTATTTTTCCATCTTCTACTTGGAATTTTGTACTATGTGATTTATATAAGTCCATTGGTAGGAAGCTTATTCCTCTTTCATACATTTCTAAAACTAATTCTAAGATAGCATACATGTTTTTGTCTTTATCTGTAGCGCTGTTTCCTGCAAGTTCTATTTCTTTCATTTTGTTTTTGACTTTTTCTTTTCCATAACACATAATCTCACTATCAAATTCGTCTGCACGTATGGTGAAATATGCTGCATAGTAAGCTACTGGTTTATGTACTTTGAACCATGCTATACGAAAGGCGTTTGTTACATAGGCTGCTGCATGGGCTTTTGGGAACATGTACTTGATTTTTTCACAAGATTTTATATACCAATCTGGTACGTCATGCTCCTTCATTAAAGCTACATATTCTGCCCATTTTTCTTTATCTTTTAAGGCTTTTCCTTTACGTACTACCTCCATTATTTTGAAGGCTGGGTTTGGTGGAACGCCTTTTTTGATTAAGTAAATCATAATATCGTCACGGCAACAAATTGCCTCATTTAAGGTTACTGTTCCATCTTCTATTAAGCTTTGTGCATTACCAAGCCATACATCTGTACCGTGTGATAGTCCAGAAATACGAATTAGTTCGTCAAAGGTTGTTGGTTTTGTATCTACTAACATTCCTCTTACGAATTTTGTTCCAAACTCTGGAATTCCATAACTTCCTACTTCACTTTTAATTTGTTCTGGTGTTACTCCTAATGCTTTGGTAGAACTAAAGATAGACATGGTTTCTTTATCATCTAATGGCACTTTTGTTGGGTCTATTCCTGTCAAATCATATAACATACGAATCATTGTTGGATCATCATGGCCTAGAATGTCTAGTTTTAATAGGTTTTGGTCAATTGAGTGATAGTCAAAGTGTGTTGTAATAATGTCTGAGTCTGGATCATCTGCTGGGTGCTGTACTGGTGTAAATTCATATATTTCTCTTCCCTTTGGTACAACAATAATTCCTCCTGGGTGTTGACCTGTAGTCCTTTTTACCCCTGTGCAACCTTGTGCAACTCTAATTACTTCTGCATTGCTTACTGGAATATTTCTTTCTTCATAGTATTTTTTTACATATCCATATGCTGTTTTATCTTTTACAGTTCCTACTGTTCCTGCTTTGAAGGTAGTTCCTTTTCCAAAGATGACTTCTGTATATTTGTGCGCCTTTGCTTGATATTCTCCAGAGAAGTTTAAGTCTATATCTGGCTCTTTATCTCCATTAAAGCCAAGGAAGGTTTCAAATGGAATGTCAATTCCGTCTTTTACCATTTTTGTTCCACAATGTGGGCAATCTTTGTCTGGAAGGTCAAATCCGCATTGATAGCCATAATCTGTAAAGTCTGAATATTTACAATTTGGACATCTATAATGTGGTGGAAGTGAATTTACTTCTGTTATTCCTGTCATATTTGCTACAAATGATGATCCTACTGAACCACGTGAACCTACTATATAGCCATCTTCATTTGATTTCCATACTAATTTTTGTGCAATTATGTACATAACAGAGAATCCATTTTTTATAATTGAATTTAATTCTTTGTCTAATCTATCTTGCACAATTTCTGGAAGTGGGTCTCCATATAGTTCATGGGCTTTATTAAATGCAATATCTTTAATGGTTTGCTCGCAACCTTCAATATATGGTGGACATTTTTCTGGTGAAATTGGACTGATTCTTTCACACATATCGGCTACTTTGTTTGTGTTCGTAACTACTACTTCATATGCTTTTTCTTTTCCTAAATATTCGAATTCTTTTAGCATTTCCTCGGTTGTTCTTAAATAAAGTGGTGCTTGCTCATCTGCATCGTCATACCCTTGACCTGCCATTAAAATTCTTCTGTATATTTCATCTTGTGGGTCCATAAAGTGAACGTCACAAGTTGCTACAACTAATTTTCCTAATTTTTCACCTAAGGCTACAATTTTACGGTTAATGTCTTCTACTGCTCTTGCATCTGGCAAAGTTCCATTTCTAACCATATACATATTGTTTCCTGTTGGCTGAATTTCTAAATAGTCGTAGTCTTTTGCTATTTCTTCTACTATCTCATCATCTTTTCCTTCTACAATGGCACGATATAATTCCCCTGCCTCGCACGCACTTCCTAGAATAAGCCCTTCAGAATATTTTTTATAAATTGATTTTAAAATACGTGGCTTTTTATAAAAATAATGTAAATGTGAAAGTGAAACTAATTTATATAAATTTTTTAATCCTACATAGTCTTTGGCTAGAATGATAGCATGGTAGCTTGGAAGTTTTTTATAATTTTCATTATTTTCTTCTTGTTTATCAATATCTTCTAATGTTTTTACTCCTTTTTCTTCTAGCATTTGGAACATTACTTTTAATACTTTTACAGTGGTGTCTACGTCATCTAATGCTCTGTGAGCAACTTCTACAGTAATGCCTAATTTTTCTGCAATTATTCCTAATTTGTATTTTTTGAAATCTGGGAATAAGTCTTTTGCTAAACGCAAAGTATCCATATAGGTATTGTCTAATGTGTAACCTAGTTGCTTTGCATTATATTTTAAAAAGCCTATATCAAAGTCTGCATTGTGCGCAACAAGTACACTATCTCCAATAAACTCTAGCATTTTTGGAAATACTTGTTCAATAGTTTCTGCGTCCTTTACCATTTCATCAGTAATGTTGGTAACTTCTACTACTTTCTCTGGAATTGGTTTTTCTGGGTTTACAAAACAAGAGAATTCGTCAATAACCTCTCCATTTTGAACCTTCATAATTCCAATTTCAGTAATTTTTTCCGTACGGAAAGAAAGACCCGTAGTTTCTAAGTCAAGCACGCAGAATGTAGTATTTTCTAATGTTTGTCCTTTTGGGTTTGTTACAATTTCACTTTTATCTGGTACAAGGTAGGCTTCTACCCCATAAATAATTTTCATGTCTGGATTGTCATAGCCTAATAATTTGTGCGCATCTGGGAATGATTGTACTACTCCGTGGTCAGTTATAGCAATAGATTTCATGCCCCATTTCATAGCACGTTTAATTAAATCTGTGGCAGGTGTAATACCGTCCATTTGACTCATTTGAGTATGCATATGTAATTCTACTCTTTTTACTTCTGCATTATCCATTCGAGTTTCTCTTTTTATGCCCTCTGAAGTAAGAATAGTGTTTGCCATAATTGTCAATTCATGCGAATATTCGTCCATTCCTGCTTTTCCAGAAACTTTTACCCCTTTTGCTCCCTTTATTTTTCCTGTTACATTTTTAAGGTTGTCCTTACTTACAAAGGCTTTACAAGTAATGGTACTAGTTCCGTCATATACATCAAGGCTAAGAATTACTCTTCCACCTTTTATTTCTTTTTCTTCTGTGTTAATTACTTCACCGTCAATGCAGACATTTCCTGAATCTACAGTTAAGTCTTGAATTTTTACAAGTGGCTCTTTAATTTGAGTGTTCATTCCTAAAATTAAAGGAGAATTTTCATCTTCGGTTGGAAGTTTTGGAAAGTCATCTCCATTTACTTCTATAATTATATTAGTAATAAGAGTAACATCTCCTGCATAAGTATCTAGTCCTGCTTTTCCAGTTGTTTTTATTCCACTTGCTTTTTTTATTTTCTCTACAACTTCATTTCCTTCCCTAATGTCTTTTGTAAATGATTTACAAGTAATAATTCCGCTTCCATCATAAATGTCATAAACTAACATTCCTTTTCCTGTTTTGGTTTCTCTTACCATACAATTTACAATTCTACCTTCAATGGTAATTCTTTTATTTTCAGCAGAAATATCTTTAATTTTTACTTTATTTTCTTTTGCTTTCGTTAATTTTCCTAAGATGATATTTTCCTCTTCTTCCATTTTTTCAAGTTCTTGTAAATATTCTTCTTCACCAATTGGCGCATCATCATCACTAAATGGTGGAACTGGCTCAATATTATCTTCACTTATTGTATTATTACTTTCCTTTGTCTCTTTATTTTCTATATTTTCTTTATTTGCCTTATTTTCTTGTCTTTCTGTTTCTATTTGTTTTTGTGCTTCTAGAATAGCTTGATTTTGTCTTTCTATAAATAGCTCTTCTCTTCTTTTGCTTTCTTCTTTCGAAATGTCTTCAATGAAGGTTACTTTAGATTTTTTTCCATAGACATCACTTAATAAATTAGACAATACCTCGTCTAATCTTTTTGCTATTAGAAAATCTTTTCCTTTTGAAGATAATAGAACATTGACTGCGTTTGCTTCTACTGAAATTCTGCTATCTTTTAAGATGGCCTTTGTCATAGGGTGTTTTCTTGTTATGTACTCTATGATGTCTATCCATTCTTTTTCAATTATTTTTGCTACTTCTTCTTGGTCAACTGTCTCACATGGCTTTGTTTCGCTTTCTTGATTTTGTGTTTTATTTTGCTCTATTTCGCTTTCTTGATTTTGGATTTTACTTTGCTCTATTTCATCTTCTTGACTTTGTGTTTTACTTTGCTCTATTTCGTCTTCTTGATTTTGTGTTTTACTTTGCTCTATTTCGTCTTCTTGATTTTCTTTTTCGTTTTGTTCGTCTTGTTTTTCTTGGTTTTGAGCCTTTTCAATTTTTTTGTTTTCTTTTTGTTCTCCAAGACTCTCGTTTTCACTATTTTTTCTTTGTTTTTCTTCGCTTTCTACTTTTATTTCTACTGTTTTTATTCCGAAACGTGCTTCAATATATTGTTCAAAAGACTCAACTTGCCTAATACTAATTCTTTCTTTACTAATAAAAACAATTGAAATAAAATTTGTTTTTTTAAATAAATTTATAGATTTTATTTTCGCGTTTGCTAATTCTTGCCAAATACAATGATAGTCTTTAAAAACTTCTTTTACTGTTTTATAATTTTCCTCTACCTCTACCATTTTTTGCCCCCTAAGAGTTTAATAAGCTTCTTCACTATCAAAGAACCCTAATATTTGTGAAGTTCCCTTTTTGGCTCTCTTTCTAATAATTTCTTGTGCTTCTGTTTGCTCTATTAAATTAATTGTTGAAGCGCTGATCTTTTGTTTTTGCAAATCTTTATTTTTTGCTATTTGTTTTACTGGTTCTAGCACTTGACTTTGTTTAATTTTTTGCTCTACTGGTCCTAGCACTTGGCTTTGCTTAATTTTTTGTTCTACCGGTCCTAGTACTTGATTTTGTTTAATTTTTTGTTCTACCGGTCCTAGTACTTGATTTTGCTTTACTCTTTGTTTTGCTGGTTCTAGAACTTGACTTTGTTTAATTTTTTGTTCTACTTGTCCTAGCACTTGGCTTTGTTTAATTTTTTGTTCTACTTGTCCTAGCACTTGGCTTTGTTTAATTTTTTGTTCTGCTTGTCCTAGTACTTGGCTTTGTTTAATTTTTTGTTCTACTTGTCCTAGTACTTGATTTTGCTTTACTCTTTGTTTTGCTGGTTCTAGCACTTGGCTTTGTTGAGCTATTTGCTTTTGTTCCATTAATTGTCTTCTTTCAAGTATTTGCGCTTGCTCAATCATTTGTTTACGTTGTATTTGTTGTGCTTGTTGTATTGCTTTTCTTCTTTGCTCTTCTTGTTGAATTTTACGTTGTTGCTTTTGCAACTGTTCTTCTTGTTCTTTTTCTAGTTTTTCTTTTTCTAACTTTTCTTTTTCCTTTTTAGTTAAAATATTTTCATTTTTATTAGTAGTTGTAAATTGTAATTTTTCAAATAAATGTAACTTCTTCTCCAATAAACTATCTATTTCTCTTTCTAACATAATACTAGAGAAATTGCTATCTGCACTTATTTTTTCAAATTTAGTTTCTAGCTTTTTTTGGTCTAATTGTATTTTTTGTATCATTTCTTCTTGTTCTTTTCTACTTTGCTCAAATTGAGAAAATTTCATTTTTATATTTTCTTTTAATTGTTCATGATTTTTCTCTATTTTACTTATTCTATTATCAATTTGCTCTTTTATATCATTTAGTATTTTATTTTCGTCTTCTTGATTTTTTGTAATTTGTATTTGAAGAAATTGTATTTTTTCATTCATTTCATCTTGTAATTTTTGTTTTGCTTCATTTTCTACTTTTTCAAATTCTTCTAGCTTAGTTTTGGTTTCTTCTCTTGTATCTGATACTTGTTTCTTTAATTCTTCGCTTGTATCTGTCACTTGTTTTCTTAGTTCTTCATTTGAATTTGATACTTGTTGTTTTAATTCTTCATTAGAATTTAGTACCTTCTTTTCTAATTCTTCACTAGAATTTAGTACTTTCTTTTCTAATTCTTCACTAGAATTTAGTACTTTCTTTTCTAGTTCCTCATTAGCACTTAGTAGTTGATTTTTTAATTCTTGCTGTTGCTCTGAAATTTGCTTTGTTATTTCTTCTAATTTTTCCTGTAAATTTTTCTTTGCCTCAAGTAATTCCTTTTCTTGTTCTTCTAATTTTTTCTCTAACTGCTCTTTCTCGTTTTTGGTATCTTCTTGCAATTTTTGAACATTTTCTTTTAATGTATTTTCTAAACTAGTATTTTTTTCATTTGTTTCATTTTTTATTTGTTCAATACTATCGTTTACGCTAGCTTCAAATTTGCTAGATTTTTCTTCTGTTTCATTTTTTATTTGCTCTATGCTATTGTTTACACTTGTTTCAAATTTAGTATTTTTTTCCTCTAAGCTAGTTTCTATTTTTTCTATTTTACTATTAACATTAGTTTCTAATTCTGTAGTTTTCTTTTCTGCTTCGTCTTTTATTTCTTTTATTTGGCTGTTAATGTTGTTTTCGAATTTATTAGATTTATCCTCAGTTTCACTCTTTATTTGCTCAATGCTATTGTTTACACTTGTTTCAAATTTAGCATTTTTCTCCTCTAAGCTAGTTTCTATTTTTTCTATTTTACTATTAACATTAGTCTCTAATTCTGTAGTTTTCTTTTCTGTTTCATCTTTTATTTCTTTTATTTGGCTGTTAATGTTGTTTTCGAATTTATTAGATTTATCCTCAGTTTCACTCTTTATTTGCTCAATGCTATTGTTTACGTTATTCTCCAATTTAGTGCTTTTTTCTTGTAAACTAGATTCTATTTTTTCTATTTTACTACTAATATCATTTTGAAATTTAGTATTTGCTTCTTTTACTTGTTTATTGTTATATACTAGTGTTTCTTTTTCATCTTTTATTTGAGCATTTAATTCAGCTATTTGCTTTTCGAAATTTTCTTCTAAATCTTTTTTGCTTTCTAATATTTTTAAGATAATTTTCTTTAATTTTTGAACAGGAGTTAATTCCTTTACTTTAACTGTTAATTCTTCAAATTGTTTTTGGAATTCTTCAAATTGAATCCTATTTTCTTCTTCTAACTCAATTTGTAATACTTCTATTTTTTTATCTATTTTTTCTCTTTCTTGCCCTTCTACTTTACTTTGCTTTTCTTTTAAAGTCTCAATTTCTTTTCTATTTGCTTGATATAATTCCATTAGTTTTTGGCATAATTGTCTTAGAGTTTCAATATCTTTTTCATATTTATTATCTTCCATATATGCGCCAAACTTTTCTATTAAGCCTGCTTGTGACTCTTCAAATGCTGCATGTAGTTTGCTGATTTTTTCATTTAATTCTTCGTTTTCTTCTTCCATGTTTATACAATCCTTCCTAAGTCCAAAAATTATTTTTGTAATAAATTTTTTAAATTATAATATTCTTAAAATATCATGATAAGTAACATATATTGATAAAGTGATTAGAAATGCAAATCCAATTAATTGAATATTGATTTCTGTTTTTTCACTTAATTTTTTTCCTCGTATTGCTTCTATTATTAATAATAGGAATTTACCACCATCTAATGCTGGAATTGGTAAAAGATTCGTAACTCCTAATGATAGTGAAATAAGCGCTAAAATATTTACGAAATCTGCTACTTCATTAGTTTTTGCTACTACTTCTGAAATTCCAACTGGTCCCATAAATTGGTCTACTTTAACCTTTCCTGTAAATAACATTTTTAAATTGTCAAAAATAGAAAAGGTAAAATCTTTTGTTTCAAAAAAAGAATAATACAAATTATTAGAAAGTGTATTTTCTGCTTTTGCAAAAGTAATACCTAAATAATAATCATATAATATTTCTGGCTCTAGTGTAATTTCAATTTGCTCATTTCCTCTTTGTAGAGTTAAAATAAGCGTATTAATATCTTCTTCATTTATTATTTCTACAATTTCTTCTTGATTTTTTACTTCTTTTCCATTAATTTTTAAAATTTCATCATTTGCTTTTATTCCTTGCTTTTCTGCTACGCTTCCTGCACCTACTGTAACTATTTTTGTACTATCTCCTGCGGAAATTCCTTTTAAATAAATTCCTGTATTTTTATATTCTTGTTTTGTAGGAATAATTTTGAACTCTTTTTTCTCTCCATTTCTTTCTACTACAACAGATAGCTCGCTTCCATCTGTTTCTTCCATAATTTTATCTAAATCACTTTTTGAATATATATGTTTTCCTTGCATACTAACAATTTTATCTCCTGATTGCACTCCTGCAATTTCGGCTGCATATTCTGGAATTGTAGAGTCTACATTAAGAGAAACATGGTTTCCTGTGCATAACATTAAAGTATAATAAACTACAAGTGCAAACACAATATTTACCAAACCACCTGCAAGCACAATTGCCATTCTTTTTGGAATGCTTGCTTTGCTAAAAGAACCTTCCTCTTCTGAACGTTCTTCTTCACCTTCTAGGTTTACAAAACCCCCTAGAGGAATAAGTCTTATTACATATTTGGTTTGTTTTCCTTGTTTTTTCCATATAACTGGACCAAAACCTATAGAAAATTCATTAACTGTTACTTTACATAGTCTAGCAACAAGAAAATGACCTCCTTCATGAATTAAAATTAAAAAGCCTAATACAAAAATAATTTTTAATGCGCTAACAAAAAAGCTAATCAAAATAAAACTTCCTTTCTATAATAGCATTAATAAAAAATATGCAAATGGTGCAATGAAAATAACGCTATCTATACGGTCAAGCATTCCTCCATGACCTGGAATTAAATTGCTAAAATCTTTAATTCCTGTATATCTTTTTATACTAGATGCTGAAAAGTCTCCAATTTGCCCTACTAAACTTAATACTACAGCAATTATTACAGTGTATAAATAATGAAAATTCATTTCAAAATAAGTGTTACATACCCATGTATATATACTCATTAGCACTACTGCCCCTATGGTTCCTGCAATGCACCCTTCAATGCTTTTGTTTGGACTAATTTTGCTAAATTTATGCTTGCCATATTTTCTTCCTATGCAATAAGCAAATATGTCTGTTCCCCAAGCTGCAAGAAATACATACCAAATAGTAATTCTTCCATTTGTTGTTTCTCTAATTATAGGAATATACATAAGAAAAACTACTATATAGCAAATTCCAAATAGAGTAATGGCAATATCTTTAATATTGTACTTCATATTACTTGCAATAACTTGTGCAAATAAAACTAATATAGCAATAGGAATCATTGCTGCTATTGTTTTTAATATGTACTCTTGTGGTATTACATGAATAAAAGCAATGGATAAAGCTGATATATAGGCAATCCACCTTAAATCTTTATTTTGATTTTGCTCTTTAAAGCTATGGAAATATTCATGCAAACTCATAATTGCAATTATGCTTATTACAATATCTACTAAATATTTATTTCCCCATATTAGAATAATAGCTACTAATGGAAAGCCAATTAGTGCTGAGGAGATTCTTTTAAAGTCCATATTTTGTTCCTTTCTATTTTGCACCAAATTTTCTATTTCTTGTTTGATAAATTCTAATTGCTTCGTCTAAATCTTCTTCTGTAAAATCTGGCCAATTTTTTTCTACAAATACAAATTCTGAATATACTAATTGCCATGGCAAGAAGTTACTTGTTCTTAATTCACCACTGGTTCTAATAAGTAAGTCTGGATCTGGCTGACCTGCTGTATATAAAGAATTTGATATAGTTTCTTCTGTAATTTCGTTTACTGCTAATTTTTCTTCTTTTACATCTTTTGCAATTTTTTTCATTGCTTTTACTAATTCATCTCGTCCACCATAATTTAAAGCCATATTAAATGTAACACCTGTATTGTTTTTCGTTCTTTCCATACAATTTCGAATGCTTTTTTGCATTCTTTCAGATAAGGCTGAAACATCTCCTATTATATTTACTTTAATATTTTCTGTGTCTGCTCTTTTACTATAGTCTTCTAAGTAGTTTTGAAGAAGTAACATTAATGCACCTACTTCATCTTCTGTACGTTTCCAATTTTCGGTAGAAAATGCATATACTGTAATGTAACCTAGACCTATTTTATTAGCATAGCGCACAATTTTCTCTAAGGTTTTTGCACCTTCTTTATGGCCTAGTTTAATATCTAGCCCTCTTTGTCTTGCCCATCTACGGTTTCCGTCCATAATAATAGCTATGTGCTTTGGCATATTTTCTTGTTCCATGTTATCCTCCATAACAAATAATTTATAAAGTCATAATTTCTTTTTCTTTTGCTTCTAATTTTTTATCTACTTCTTCTACATATTTATCTGTTAATTTTTGTATAGCATCTTCGGCTTGTTTTAAATCATCTTCGGTAATGTTAGAGTCTTTTTGCATTTTTTTGAATTCATCTATACCATCACGTCTTACTTGCCTTACTGCTACTTTTGCTTCTTCTGCCATTTTACGAATGTCTTTTACAATTTCTTTTCTTCTTTCTTCATTTAATTCAGGAAAGTTTAATCTTATGACTTTTCCATCATTATTTGGTGTAATTCCAATGTCAGATGCTAAAATTGCTCTTTCTATTTCTTTTAAAACGCTTCCGTCCCATGGTTGAATAACTATCATTCTTGCTTCTGGTACAGAAATTCCTGCTACTTGGTTAATTGGAGTTGCTGTTCCATAATAATCTACTGTTACTTTGTTTAGTATTGCAGGGTTTGCTCTTCCTGCTCTAATTTCTGATAAATTTTCTTCAAAAACACTAATTGTTTTTTTCATTCTTTCTTCAATATTTGAATAATCCATAATAATTTCTCCTTTTCTAATGATAGGGGTATTTCTTTCCCCTTTTATTTTTTGAATGGATAAGGTATGTTTCCTTCCCTTGTGAATATGTGTTTAAATAACTATAATTTTCTATTAGTTTTAGCTTATATAGGTGCCTATTTTCTCACCTTTTATAATTTTTACCATATTTTCTGGTTCATCTATTCCAAAGACAATAAGTGGTATTTTGTTATCTTTGCAAAGTGATGTTGCTGTAGAATCCATAACTTTTAAGTCTTGATTTAAAATGTCTAAATACGTGATTTCATCGTATTTTACAGCATTTGGATCTTCTTTTGGGTCTGCAGAGTAAACACCATCAATAGTTTTTGCAAGCAAAATTACCTCTGCTTCAATTTCTGCAGAACGAAGTGCTGCTGCTGTATCTGTTGTAAAGAATGGATTTCCTGTTCCGCAAGAAAAAATAACTACTCTTCCTGCTTCTAAATGTTTTATTGCTTTTCTTTTGATATATGGTTCTGCAATTTGTCTCATTTCAATGGCTGTTTGAAGCCTTGTTGCAAGACCTCTTGCTTCTAGTGAATCTTGTAAAGCAAGCCCATTCATAACTGTAGCAAGCATTCCCATATAATCTGATGTAGTTCTTTCCATTTGGTGCCCATAGCGACCCCTCCAAAAGTTTCCACCACCAACAACAATGGCTACTTGCACACCTAAGTCTACCATATTTTTGACTTGGTCACATATTTTTCCTAACGTCTCTGCATCGACGCCTTTTTTTTCCTTGCCTCCAATTGCTTCTCCGCTTAGCTTTAATAGGACTCGTTTGTATTTTACTTCAGGCATACATTACTCCTCCTTATATCATTTTTCTATTTGTTTATCATTCTATCATAAGCCTAAAAAAAAAGAAACCATTTTTTGCATTTTTTTCTTTTTATTTTCATTTTTTATTTTTCATGGAAAGATTTGTGGAAAGATTTGGACGCGTCCCAAATCTTTCCATGAAAAAACATCTCTTTTTTTAGAGACGTTTTTTTCTTTTATATTTTATTAATTATTTGATATAAAGTGCTGGACGAAAGCCATTACTTAAATATGAGCTTGCAACGTCTCCAGTACTACCGAAGACGCATGCTGGGAAATTTGTTTCAGAGTTTAGACAAGAACCTCCACGAATTGTATAATTTTCTAATCCATTATCTTGGTAAATAGCTTCTTGTGTCCACTCCCATAAGTTTCCTGCTACATCATATAAATTCTTTTTCTTTAAACTTTCTGAACTGGCTGTAGTTCGTATCCCCTTATAATATTCTGTATCTGATTTCGTAAAGTCATTAGTCATTTCACTTTTATATACATCTATAATTGCATATCTTCCTTGTCCTTCATTATATTCTATACCAGTATCTCTCATATAATTTCCCCAATTAGCACTATTGGTTACAATGTCTGTATTTCCATTTGCAATGAATTTTAACATAGTATCCCACATTGTTCCTGTTACTAAGCCACTTTGCACGTAATCTGTTTTATACATGTCATTGCATAACTTTAATGCTGTAAAGTAATCTGCATGATAATATGGTATCTCTCCTGCTTTACAAGTAATTTTTCCTTTTGTTACTGTATGACCTAATTCATCACGTAGAGAAAATCTATCATCACACCAATTATCTGTTGTATGTGCCTTTGAAAAATCTACATTTGTTGACAATGTAATGTTACTTGTTCCTGCTTCATATCTTCCTACATAAAAGCCACCATATTTTTCTATTTGTATAAGTTCTGCGGTATTTGTTTGCGTCTCTCTTTCTGCTTGTAATGCTTTCCATTCTGTTCCATCATCTTTTGTCCATTTTGTTTTTTTATAATTGTTTAATTCTACTGGTATCCATACAAATTGATTACCTTTTAATGCTGAACTTGCAGTATTAACTGTTCCATCTTCATTATATACTACTCCTGCTGGCACATTTCCATCTTCTGCATTTACAAATTTATTTTGATCATCTGGATTATCTGATATTACTACTCCACTTTCTATAGTTCCACCAACATAATAAAAACCTTTTGGTACTGGTACTTCTTCTCCCTTTCCTGTTGCAATTGCTCTTACGTTTGCTACTCTTACTTCGCTTTTTACTTTACTACCATTTTCAGTAGAATATTCTTCTGCTAATGTTGTTACCCATTTGCTTGGAAGTTTTACTTGTGTTCCTGCTAGTGTATCTTCAGTATTTGCTGGAAGATTTTCATTATCTGCAATTTCTTTTTCTAATTCTGCTATTCTTTCTTCCTCTTCTGCTTGTGCATTTAAAAATTTTGCTTGTGCTTCTCTTGCTTTTGTAAATAATCCATTTTCTCCCAATACTAAATTTATACTAACTCCTGCTAATATAATTAAAATAATAATGGTTATTACAAGTGAAATTAGGGTTATTCCCTTAATGTTTTTTTGTTTTTCGTTTCTAAATTTTTTCATTAGTTTTCCTCCAACATTTTTATTATTCCTTATAAATTTACCCAATTTTTCAATTTATTATAATCTTTTGTGCAGTTATTATTGGTATTATGTTTATAAGTTGCTACTATTATTTTAATTATTTTACCAATACGTTTTTCTTTAGTCAATACTTTTTCCATAAAAAATGTAAATAAAGTTTTTCGACATATTTTTTTATTTTTCGCTAATACTATAATAAAAGAAATAAAATAGAAATATACTAGGTTTATAGGTAAATCCTTATTAAAAACCTAAATATATTATATAAGGAATAATTGTAATGAACCAAATATTAGGGAATCAAAACATAAACTACACTTCTAGCTCTGTTTCTTTTTCTTCCGTAAAAAAATTCAAATTGATTTTTTGGATTTCTCTTTCTTTAATTATCATTTGTCTTATTTTTTACTTTTTTTTGCAATATAATTCATGGAAACAAGAAAAAGTATCAGAAAACTTTTCTAACCACTTTACTCTTCGTAATTTATATTCAAGTAATAACAATTATATTGCGCAAAGAACAAGTGTAGAAGAAGAAAATAATCCTTTTGTTATTGGTTTGCTTAAAATTGATAAAATTAATTTAATGTATCCAATTTTGTCTCATACTTCAGAAGAACTTTTAAAAATTTCGCCGTGCTACCTTTCTGGCCCTATGCCAAATGAAATTGGTAATTTATGCATTGCTGGTCATAACTATGCTAATCAAACGCATTTTGGCAAACTTTCTTCTTTAGATGAAGGTGATACCATTCAAATTTATGATTTAAATAGTAATACAGTAAATTATAAAATTTATAAAATAACTGAAGTTACAGCAAATGATACTTCTTGTTTAAGTCAAAATACTAATGGTACAAGAGAAGTTACTTTAATTACTTGTAATACTATAAAAGGTACTAGAATAGTTGTAAAAGCAAAAGAAAATATTTTATAAAAAAGCGAGCCTAAGATTTTCTAACAAATGGAAATTTTAAGAAAATCTAAGGCTCGCCATATTTATCTAGTACGGAAAGTCCTCCTTCAAGGAGAACTTTCCTACTATATAAAAAAAATATAATCCTAAGGTTTTCTCAAATTTTACATTTGTTTGAAAACCTTAGGATTACTATTATTCTCTTATTTTTTTATTTAATGTTATATTCTTTTACTTTTCTATAAGCATATACTGCTACTACAATAGATACTATAATTAGCATAAAAATTGCATAATCGCTAGCATCACCTGTTTGTGGTAAATTGCTGTTTTGATTTGTATCTGTTACTTGATTTACTGGTACTACTTGGTTTGTATTTGCTGGTTCTTCAACATTAGTATTTGCAGGCTCTGTAGTTTCGTTACTATCACCTATTGGAATTTGAACTGGTCCATCTGTTGCTAATACTTTTGTTGTAATAACAACTAAACTAATTAAAATCATTGCAATAATTAAAAGTTCTTTTTTTACATTCATTTTTTTCATACTTTTTTTCTCCTTTTTTCTTCTGAAATTATAATTAGTATTTATATTTTTCGCTTAAAATATACGTAAAATATAAATCTCATTCTAAAACTGTTTTTATTTTAACCCTTTTTTTTATATTCGTCAACATTTTTTTACATATTTTTTATTACATTTTTGTTACATTTTTTTGATGTCAATTTTATTTATAATATTATATATTAGAAAAGATCCAACTTTCATTTGTTAGACCTTTTTCCTCTTTTATTCTGTCTTTGCAGTTTCGTCTTTTACATCTTCTACTGCTTCTTCTTTTACAGTATCTACAGTTTCTTCTACAACTGGTGTTTCTGTTTCAACTGCTGGTGCTTCTTCTGGAGCTTTTGCAACTTCTTCTGCTACAGGCTCTGCAACTTCTGCAACTTTTTCTTCTACTACAGGTTCTGCAGTTTCTTCGTTTACAGTATTTTCTGCTACTTCTTCTACTGGTTCTTCAACCATTTCTTCTTTTAAAGTAATTTCGCTATTTTCAATTCTTGCTCCTAAGTTTTCCTTTGTCTTAGCAGATTTTCCAATTCTATCTCTTAAATAGTATAATTTTGCTCTTCTTGCTTTACCTACTCTTACTACTTCTACTTTTTCTACCATTGGAGAATGAACTAAAAATGTTTTTTCTACTCCTACTCCATATGCTACTCTTCTTACAGTGAAGGTTGCATTAACTCCTCCACCTTGTTTTTTAATAATAATTCCTTCGAACACTTGGATTCTTTCTCTATTTCCTTCTTTAATTCTTTGATGTACTCTAATGGTATCACCAACGTGAAGGTCTGGAATTTTATTTTTTAATTGTTCATGTTCAATTGATTTTATAATATCCATAACGATATTCTCCTTTCTATAATAAATCTGGTCTTTTTTGCTTTGTTATTTTTTTTGATTGCTCTTCTCTCCACTTGCGGATATTTTCATGATGACCGAGAAATTAGTACTTCTGGTACTTTTTTTTCTAAAAAAGTTTCTGGTCTTGTATATTGAGGATATTCTAATAAATTGTTTGAAAATGTTTCTTCCTCGGTAGATTCTTTTGTTAATACTCCTTCTACATATCTACTAACACTATCCATTAGTACCATGCTTGGAAGTTCTCCACCAGTTAAAACATAATCTCCAATTGAAATTTCCTCATCTACAATTTCATCTAAAACTCTTTGGTCAATTCCTTCATAATGCCCACAAAGTAGAATAAGATGTTCTTCTTTTGCTAAGCTCTTCACTTTTTCTTGATTTAAGGTAGTTCCTTTTGGCGAAAGATAAATGACTTTTGCGTTGTTTCTTCCTTCAATAGATGAATATGCATCATATACGACATCTGGCCTAATTACCATGCCAGCACCTCCTCCATAAGGAGTATCATCTACTTTTTTATGCTTATCTTTTGAAAAATCTCTCATATCAATTAGTGATATTTCAATTTTTCCATTTTCTTGTGCTCTTCCTAAAATGCTAGTTTTAATTGGTGTAAACATTTCTGGAAAGAGTGTTAACACATCAAAACGCATAAATTTTTCCTTTCTTTATCTTAAACCTTCAATTAAGTGAACTATTATTTTTTCTTTTTCTAAATCAATTTCTTTTAACACTTCTTTTATAGATGGCAATAAAATTTGCTTTCCTAATTCGTCTTTTACTACATAGATGTCACTAGCTCCTGTATTGTAAATATCATCTACTTTTCCTAACAATTCGCCTTCATCTGTGTAGACATCTAAGCCTATTAAGTCTGCAATGAAATAAGTATCTTTTGGAAGTTTTTTAGCATCTTTTCTGTCTATTTTTAAAAATAGACCTTTTACTGCTTCTGCTTGTGTTTTATCTTCAATTCCTTTTATTTTTAGCAAAACCATTTCTTTATGATACTTTACTTCTTCTATTTCTACTTGTTCCATTTTTTCTTTTTTGCAAATATAAAGTGTTTTTAATTCTTCAAATCTTTTTATATCATCGGTAAAAGGTTTTACTTTTACAAAGCCCTTAATACCAAAGGTATTTACGATTTGACCTACTTCAAAATATTTTTGCATATATTCCTCTTAATCTACGAATTCAATAGCAATTTTTTTGTGTTCTTTTCCTGCTACTGATTTCATAAGTGTTCTAATTGATTTAGCAACTCTTCCTTGTTTTCCTATTACTTTTCCCATATCAGCTTCATTTACTTTTACCTCATATACAAAGGTTTTTCCTTCTTCTTTTTCTGTAATAGTAACTTCATCTGTATGTTCTACAAGGCTTTTAATTAAAGTTTCTAGAATTTCTTTCATGTTTTAAAGTTCCTCCTAGTTTGCTTTTTCAAGTAAAGCTTTTACAGATTCTGTTGGTTTTGCACCATTTTTTGTCCAAGTAGCTAGTTTTTCTTCATTTACTACAATAGTAGCTGGATTTGTCATTGGATCATATGTTCCAATTTGTTCAATTATTTTTCCATCTCTTGGGCTTCTTGAATCTGCAACAACAATGTGATAGAATGGAGCTTTTTTAGCACCTACTCTTTGAAGTCTAATTTTTACCATGTATAATTCACCTCTTTCTTTTTGTTTAAAGCAACTATTTATAATTAATTCGTTAGTTTTGCGTAATAATTTTCGTTAAATTTATTAGATAATTATTATATAAAACTTAACATTTTTTAAAAAGTTACTAATATATATTTTTTTAAAATTAATAACTACATAAATTTTTTCAAGTCATTTGGATTTATATTTTTCATCATATTTTTCATTCCTTTTGAATCTTGCATTTTTTTCATCATTTTTTGTGTCATTTCAAAAGTTTTCATAAATTGATTAATTTGTTGTACGCTTGTTCCGCTTCCCTTTGCAATACGAATTCTTCTACTTGCATTAAGAAGGCGTGGATTTTTTCTTTCCTCTTTTGTCATAGAACAAATCATAGCCTCTATTTTTACAAACTCTTTATCATCTACTTTTAAGTCTTTGATGTTTGCCATGCCTGGAATCATTTTTAATAATGAAGAAAATGAACCCATTTTTTTGACTTGTCTTAATTGTGCTAAGTAATCATCTAAGTCAAATTCTTTTTTCTTTAATTGTTTTTCTAATTTTTCTGCTTCTTCTAAGTCGAACGATTCTTCTGCTTTTTCAATAATGGATAGTACATCTCCCATACCTAAAATACGAGATGCCATTCTGTCTGGGTGAAATTCCTCAATGTCGCTTAACTTTTCCCCAGTTGCTGCAAATTTTATTGGCCTATTGGTTACTTTTTTAACAGATAAGGCAGCACCACCACGGGTATCGCCGTCTAGTTTAGTAAGTACTACGCCGTCAATTCCTAAGTTTTGGTTAAAACTATCTGCAACATTTACAGCATCTTGACCTGTCATAGAGTCTACTACCAATAAAATTTCATGTGGTTTTACATTTGCTTTTACATTTTTTAGTTCTTGCATTAGCTCTTCATCTATATGAAGCCTTCCTGCTGTATCTAAAATAACCACATCATTTAGTTTGCTAATTGCAACGCTCATGGCTTGTTTTGCAATATGTACGACGTCCTTAGATTGTTCATTACTATAAACAGGAATGTTTAATTGAGCCCCTACTACTTGTAATTGTTTTATGGCCGCTGGTCTATATATGTCGCATGCTACAAGTAATGGTTTTTTGCCTTGCTTTCTAAGTAAGTTTGCAAGTTTTCCTGCTGTAGTAGTTTTTCCGTGAACCTTGAAGCCCTACTAGCATAATAACAGTAGGTGGATTTGGGGTGAAGTTGATTTTGCTTTCTTCTCCGCCTAGAAGTTCAATTAGTTCATCTTTTACAATTTTTATAACTTGTTGTCCTGGTGTTAGGGATTTTAGTACATCTTGACCTAAGGCTTTTTCTTGCACACTTGCTATAAAATCTTTTACTATTTTATAGTTTACATCTGCTTCTAACATAGCAAGTTTTACTTCTCTTAGCATTTCTTTTAAGTCGCTTTCTGTAATTCTTGCTTTTCCTCTTAACTTTCTTGTTATTTCTTGAAGTTTAGAAGATAAACCTTCAAATGCCATTTGCATTTCCTCCCTTTTACTTTTGTAAAGTGACATATTTTTTTAAGATATGCCCTCCATTTTTTAATTTTGATTGTATTTATATTGTTTTTAGGCTAGACAACTTAGTTCTTTTCTTACATTCTTTAGTATCTTTTCAATTTTTTTATCAGATGAAGCATCTTCGATTTTGCTTAATTCATTTAATATCTCTTGTAAAAGTTTTTCTTGTTTTATTGTCTTTTCCATAAACGAAAGCTTTTCTTCTAATTCGAAAAGTTTATTCTCCCCTTTCTTTATAATGTCTCTAACCGCCTGTCTTGTAATTTGGTTATTTTCTGCTATTTCTGAAAGAGATAGGTCATTATTGTAATAGTCTGTTAAAATTTCATATTGCTTTTTTGTTAGCATTTTGCCATAGATTTGGCATAGCATACTAATTTCAACATTCTTTTCCATATTACCACCTCTTTTTTGTAATGCTATTCTACTTTACACTATTTTTTGCTATTTGTCAAGTACTTTTGCTTTACTTTTTTATTATTTTAAATTTTTTAGTAAAAAAGCAAGCCTAAGATTTTCTAGCAAATGGAAATTTTAAGAAAATCTAAGGCTAACCATATTTATCGTCTGTGTAAAGTCCTCCTTCAAGGAGAACTTTCCTACTATATAAAAAGAAGGGGTGTCCCCAGCGTTCCATTTTGGAACGAAAAGGGGCGTCCCTCCTGTTCGAATTAAATTTTTCTATCTAATGCATATTTTGCTCCCCAAATGCAAGGTTTTTCACATTTATAATCTGGGAAGGTGCATCTTGCACCTAAACTGTATTGCATTAAATAGTTATAGACTCTTTGATTTGTTTCTTTTGTATTTTTTAAATAGTTTTTAAACGTTTCTTTTGTTTGTAGTGCAGTTTCAAGTTGTGCAGATCCGCATAAACGTTCCTTACATTTGGAAATAAAGTTTTCAACAGTACCTCTTTCATTTACTAAAATTATCTTTCCTTGAGGGAAGTTTTTTGAAAGAGATGATATGTCTTTTAGCCACTCTACTTCCAATTCTGTATCTCTAATAATAGGTGGTACATAGTAATTATCACTATCTAAAGAAGATATCAGAATTTCGTAACTGCCTGTGCGGTGTCTTTGGGCTTGCGCTACTTGAGCAAAAGATGCCCAATATGTAACGCAGTAATTTTCTCCCCATTCATCGTTTCTCTTTATATCAGAAAAGAGAGAAAGTTTTCTGTTCTTAGAATCCGGATTAATTCCTTCTACTTTGAACTTAGCGTGCATATTAACAAATTCTTGTAAGTATGGCTTCAAGAGTTTGTTAAAGTCTGTATCTGGCTCTTTTTGAATATAATCTTCCATCATATGAAGAACATAACTAAACTGTTGGAAATTTACAGAATGCCCCATAGTAGTTGCTGGCGTGAAAACGCTAATTAAGTACCTAGCATTTTCTTGTGCTAACTTTTGTGCCTGTTTTTCTTCAATGTTTGGATACACTTCATGGATTCTCTGTTTATAGATTTCAATCCATTTTTCGTACAACACTTTTTCTTCTTCAGAAGGATTCATCTTGGTATATCTAGCCGATTTTTCTGAGGTATCATATACTTTTTCGTTGTTTACAATCATAGCTAATATTTTAGGAATTTCCTCAAATACGAAATTGTATCTTGGGTGACCAAATACGCTGTGATGATTTGATTTCATGTTTCCATTTGCTCTTTTGATTGTCTTTTCTTCATCTTCTTGTAAAATGGCATCTATTGTATCTGGCATATAACAAATGCCTGCTTCCTTTCCTGAGAACTTAATTGCCTCATCAATAGGAAGTTCATACCCCACTTTTGTTGATGCTAATACTCTTGTTTTCATGCACGTTTCTCCTTTCTAATACAATATGTAAAAAGTTACTATGTTCAAAGTATAACATAGTAACTTTTTATTTTCAACTATTTTCGACAATTTTTTATATGCACTCTACTTGTTTTATCCATGGAAGTATAATTTCCTTTTGTATGTTTAAATTTCCTCTTCCTATTCCCATTTCAATATCCGGCTTTACAATTCCGTGAAAATCGCTTCCTCCAGAAATATAATAATTATTTTCTTTGCAATATTGTAATAAAAAATTGCTCTGTTCTTCTGTAAATTTAGAATAATAGCACTCAAAGCCATCTACCTATTTGGTATGCATGTGTAAATCTATCATATTAAAATTAGTCCCTTCTTAACTTCGTTAATTTACCTTTTATTATCTTTCTTCTTTTGTTTCTCTTTCTTGTTCTTCTCTATATTTTTTGAACTCTCTTAATACTGTTAAAATTTCTCTATCAAAATTTCCTTTTTTAGGATTATCTGTTTCATTATGTTCTACTAAATATTCTATGACTGATAAATTTTCAAAAGAAATAGAAAAATCTCCTTTTTCTTCGCTTTCTGTTAAGTTTTGTTTTTCCTTATTTACTTCTTCTTGTGTTTCACCAAAATAAAAATAAGTTTCGGTTAATCTAGTAATATCTTTTTGTAATTTTCTATCATAATAGTTTCTATCATAGCTTTCTAATTTTAAAAAAGGAGCATCTTCTAATTTTACACTTTCTATTCCCGCTTCTTCTAAAAGTTCTCTTTGTAATGCCTCTTTTTCATTTTCCTCTTCAATGCTTCCACCTGGTAGCATATAGATTCCTTTATATTTTACTAATAATGCTTTTCCTTTTTTATTTAAAATAATACCTCTTGCTTTTCTTACACTTTTATCAATCTCTTCTTTTGTAATATGTTTTTGATTAAACTCAATTATTTTCATTTTACCCTCTTATCAATCGTCAAATTTTTTATATAAAATTATTTCTTGTTTGAATCATATCATAATTATATTTTTATTGTAAAGTTTTTGGTGAGTTGTAAAAGTAACTTCCAAAAGAAAAAGTAAATTCCAAATGTAAGAGAAACGTCAACTTTTAGGCGTTTC
>CANQFS010000014.1 GCA_947599825.1 uncultured Clostridia bacterium | reverse complement strand
AAGAAAAATATTTACAACCACATACTTATATTGCATATGTATGGCCAGATTTTGAAAATCCAATTTTCCATGACCAAGACTTAAAAGACGATTGGGATAAATTATTTGAAGGAATCTTTTCTAAATATCATGTAACCTATAGTACAGATGATCACCATGTATATAAAGCATGGATGAGTATGAGAAATGAATATGGAACAGGAGCCGTTTGTGGTGGTATTTCAAAATTAGGTTGCCACATTCGTGCTGCCCATGGTACACCAGCCTCTGTTATTGGGCAACCAGGACACGCAGCACTTATTTACTATAGAAAAACAGAAGATGGTAAAGGATATTGGACAATAGATAACGACGTTTCTGGCTGGGCACAATCTGGAAAAACAGAAAGATTAGCAATCAGAATGCCTTTAGGCTGGGGAAATGATAGTTACGTTGATGGTTATGCTGCAACATATATTGTTCTAGCACAAGAAGCAATGAACGACAATGTAAACTACGAAAAAGCAGAAAAAATCATGATGACAGCAAACTTATATGAAGGAGACCCAGTAAAACAAGAGCAAATCTATAGAGAAGCATTAAAAGTACAAAAAATTAATCTTGATGCATGGTGGGGCTTAATTAATAGTTATAAAGCAAATAGCGCAAAAACAGAAGCAGACTATTACAAATTAGCAGAAGAATTAGGAGAGGCATTAATGCCATTTCCACTACCAATGAAAAACTTATTAGACCAAATTTCAGAGAAAATAACAAGCATAGAATATTCTTTCCCATTTACACTTTTAGAAACTAAATTTTTAAATGAAGGAAAAACCTATGAATCAACAGATGTAGTATTACAACCAAGTATTACAAGAACAGTAGCAAACTTTTTACTTGGTCAAACAGATACAGCACTTGCTAGTTTCTCATTTGATGGAGTAGATGCAAACAAAATCGTACTTTCTAGCCGTTACGATAATACTGGAGTTCGTTGGGACTATAGTTTAGACGGAAAACAAACTTGGAAAGAAGTATCTTTTGAAGCAGATAAGCCACACAAATGGCAATTAACTGAGGAAGAAATAGAAAGCATAACAGCCGAAAACGATATATGCATACATATAGTAGGTACAGACCGTGAAAATGATGCAAATATTTATAGAATAGATATTGAAGACCAAGAACCATTAGCAAACCTTTATGCAAACGATTTAGAAAATCGTGTAGTAGGAGTTAATACAGACACACATTGGCGTTATACAGAAAATGACCAATGGACTTCTTATAATGTAGCCTCACCAGACCTAACAGGAAACAAAACAGTGCAAGTAAGACAAGGTGCAACAGGCACAAAACTTGCAAGTTCAGCATCAGAAATTTATAACTTTACAGAAGACAATCAACCAGAGGAAAGAAAATATATTAGAGTTTCTGAGCTAGAGGTTCATGAATATTTAAGTCAATCAGTAGATGGTAAGAGACCATATTATGCTCCAAATGCAATAGACGGAAATATTCATACAATATGGCATACCGATTTTAGATATAATGTAATAACAGAAAACACAAAACCATTTTATACCATAAAATTAACTGAGCCAAAATATATTTCAGCAGTAGAATTTATACAACAAAAATATAAAGTAGACGATCCAGACGATATTAAAGACGTAGTAGTATATGTTAGTATGAATGGAGAAGATTGGACAGAAGCAGGAAGAATAGAAAACTGTACAAATTATGGTGAGTGGCAAAAAATTGACTTTAGTGAAAGTGTTCAAGCACAATATGTAAAATTAGATATAGGAACATATAATATGTTTGCTTCACTTGCTATGGTAAATCTATTTGAAGATGTAACAAAAATAGATAGAAGTAAACCAACAGCAGGAATTTATTATAGTACACAAGAGCCAACAAGTGACTATGTAATTGCAAGACTTGATGACCCAAGTACTGAAATAATTATTACTAATAATGACGGACACGATACCTACGTATTTACCGAAAATGGAGAATTTACATTTGAATTTGAAGACAAAAATGGAAATAAAGGTTCTGCAACAGCAAAAGTAGATTGGATTGATAAAAGTGCTCCAACAGCAGATGTAGATTATAAATTAGACGGAGACAAAAAATTACGTATTTTATTAGATAGCATAAGCGAAGACGTATATTTATTAGACAAAGATAATAACAAAATCAACTATATTCAAGTAAAAGACAATAAAGTATCAAACATTGCTTATTTAGATTCTTCAGGTAATGTATATAAAGTAACAGAATTAGATGCAGACGGAAATATTTTAAAGGCTACATACACAAACACAACAGGAAAAGTTTCATCAGTTGATACTTACGTTACAACATTAACAAATGGAGTAGTAACTAAGGAAGAATTCTTAGATGAAAATGGTGTTAATGTAGAATTAAAAGAAGAAGAAAAAGATGTTTTAAGAAAATTACAACAAGTAAAAACAAATCCTTTAGAATATACATTTGAAGAAAGCGGAAATTATGAATTCAAACTTTTAGATAAAGCAAGCAACATAGCATATAAGAGCATAAAAGCAGATTATTTGGAAGACAACAACATTATTGCAAGTGATATTTCTTATGACATTACAAAACTAACAAATAAAGACGTAGTAGCAACAATTAACCCATATATTATTAATAATGAAGGTAAAAAACTAGATGTAAAAATGGTAAATGATAATGCTGTTAAAGAATATAAATTTGAAGACAATGGAGAATTTGTATTTAAATACAAAGATCCTTCTGATAATGATGATGTAGAAGTAAAAGAGCACACAGCAAAAGTAGATTGGATTGATAAAGATGCTCCAACAGCAACAATAAAATATAGCACAGATACAACTACAAATGAACCAGTTACTGCAAGCTTAGAGGGCGAAAGCGAAGCAATTATTATTACTAATAATAGCATGAGTAGAGAATATACCTTCACAGAAAACGGAAGTTTTACATTTAAGTTTGAAGATGAAGCAGGAAATGAAGGAACAGCAGTAGCAACAGTAAATTGGATTGAAGAAAAACAAGAAGAACCAGATGAGCCACAGCAACCAGAAAATCCAGATGAACCACAACAACCAGAAAATCCAGATGAACCAATTGAAATTGTGACAGGAGATATTGATAAAGATGGAGAAATTAATTCAACTGACCTTATAGCATTAAAGAGACATTTAATAGCAGGACAAAAGCAAGAATGGATTTTGACAGAGGAAGAATTTAAAGCAGCAGATATCAATCAAGATGGAAAAATAACAGCAACTGATTTATTGTTAATGAAAAGACTTGTATTGAAACAAAAAAAAGAGCAGTAATATTTTTTTAAAGACGTAATATTTAATAATAGAAATTTAGTAATATTATTAAAAATGCAATATAAATAATAGAAATTAAGGAGAAAAAGAATATGAAAAATAGTATAAAGGCTAAAAACATAATTTGTATAATACTAATTTCAATATTATTCGTATTAACAGCAAATGTATATGCAAGTACAGATAACTATAAAACATCTTTAAGTGCAAATCATACTACAGTAAAAAAAGGAGAAAAAGTTACAGTTACAATCGCATTAAGTGAAATTGCTATTGAAAGCGGAGAAAAGGGAATTGGTGCCTATACAGCTCGTATTGATTTTGATTCATCTGTTTTAGAATATGTTGAGGCAAATGGAGCAGATAATTGGGAAAAACCACTTTATCAAGATTCATATATAGAAGGAATTACAGAAGATTGTGAAGTTGCAAAAACACCTCAAAATATTGGAAGTATTACCTTCAAAGTAAAAGATGATGCGAAATTAGGAGAAACAACTATTAAATTAACTAATTTTTCTGGTTCAAATGCAGAATTTGATATAACTGCTGAAGATACTTCTATTACAATAACAATAGTAGATGAAGAAAATCAAGGTGGAAATGAAAACCAAAGCGGAAACGAAAATCAAGGCGGAAATGAAAACCAAGGCGGAAACGAAAATCAAGGTGGAAATGAAAACCAAGGCGGAAACGAAAACCAAGGCGGAAACGAAAACCAAGGCGGAAACGAAAACCAAGGCGGAAATGAGAACCAAAGCGGAAACGAAAACCAAGGTGGAAGTCAAAACCAAAGTGGAAGCAATGCTAGTAAACCTAATGCAGACAATACAAATAAAGAAGACACAAAACCTGGTACATTGCCACAAACAGGAAATTCTAATATAGCAATATTCTTATCTATTGGTGTACTACTAGTATTAGCAATAATCTGTTTAATTAGAATTAGATTACTAAAAAATAAAAGATAATAAGAAAAAAGGAAAGTAAGTAAAAATTTACTTTCTTTTTTTATATAGTAGGAAAGTTCTCCTATAAATATGCAAATTTTAATTTCGGTTTTTATTGAATTAATTCAACAAAAAATCATGACAAAGAAAAAAATAATAAAGTAACTTGACCAAATTTAGCATTTATTATATTATAAAGCAAGTAGAAAGAGAAAGGAAAATAGTAATTATGGAAAAAGTAGAAGTAACAGATACAATAAAATACATAGGAGTAGATGATAAAACCATCGATTTATTTGAAAGTCAATATGTCGTTCCAAATGGTGTTTCTTATAACTCTTATGTAATAAAAGATGAAAAAATTGTTGTTATGGATACAGTAGATAAGAGAAAAACAAAAGAGTGGCTTCATAATATTGAAGAAGAACTAGAAGGAAAAGAGGTAGACTACTTAGTTGTTTCTCACCTAGAGCCAGACCACTCTGCAAGTATTAAGCAATTAGTAGAAAAGTATCCTAATATGAAATTAGTAGGAAATGCGTTAACCTTTAAAATGTTGCCACAATTTTTTGATATAACATTAGAAGGAAAGCAAATTTTAGTAAAAGAGGCAGACACTTTAAATATAGGAAAGCACACGCTTCAATTTTTCATGGCACCAATGGTACATTGGCCAGAGGTAATGGTAACTTATGAACAAAGTGAAAAAATATTATTTTCAGCAGATGGCTTTGGAAAATTTGGCACATTAGATACAGACGAAGACTGGACTTGCGAAGCAAGAAGATATTACTTTAATATCGTAGGAAAATATGGTTCTCAAGTTCAAGCTCTACTAAAAAAAGCAGCTACCCTAGATATTCAAATGATATGCCCTCTACATGGGCCAATCCTAAAAGAAAATTTATCATATTATATTAACAAATATGATATATGGAGCAGTTATAAACCAGAAGATGATGGTGTACTTGTTGCATATAATTCAATTCATGGAAACACTGCAAAAGCCATGGAAACATTAGAGAAAATCTTAAAAGAAGAAGGGGCTAAAAAAGTAGTAGTTTCTGACTTAGCAAGAGAAGACATGGCAGAAGTTATAGAAGATGCCTTTCGTTATGACAAAATGATTGTGGCATGCCCTACTTATGATGCAGGCTTATTCCCATTCATGGAAAAATTCTTAAGACATTTGAAACACAAAAATTTTCAAAATAGAACAGTAGGAATAATTGAAAATGGTTCTTGGGCACCAGCTGCTGCAAAAAATATGCAAGAAATTTTAGAGCAAATGAAAGATATTACAATAGTAGAACCTATTATTCATATAAAAACAACTATGAGCAAAGAAAATGAAGAAGAAATGAAACAGCTAGCAAAAGCAATTCTAAAATAACATTAATTATTTAATTAGGATTTTAATACTATATGTATTTAGCACTGTATTTATTTAGCACTGTATTTATTTAGCACTATATGTATCTAGCACTGTATTTATCTAGCACTATATTTATCTAGTGCAAAAGTTCACAATTGCACGAAAAAATTTTCATACTAGGAAAAATAATCATTACAAAACAGTAATGATTATTTTTTTTAGTAATATAATTTACAAATAAAAACTTTAGTTATATAATGTATTTGTGAAATTAGAAATCTAGGAGGTATCCTATGCAATTAAAAGAAATTTTAGTAGGAATAGAAGGTTTAAAAGTAAGAGGAAATTTAGAAGTAGAAATTACACATTTAGATAAAGACTCAAGAAATATAAAAGAAGGTGGCTTATTTGTTGCAATTAAGGGCTTTGATAGTGATGGACATGACTATGTAGAAACGGCTATTTCGCAAGGAGCAAAAGCTGTTGTTTTACAAGAAGGAGTAACAACAGACTTAATTAAAAAAATTCCAGCAGAAATAACAGTAGTTGTTGCCAAAGACACAAGATATGCACTAGCTATTTGTTCTTGCAACTTTTATAAAAATCCATCTAGAAAATTCAAACTAATTGGAGTAACTGGAACCAAAGGAAAAACCACTACTACCTTTATGATTAAGAAAATTCTAGAAAAAGCAGGAAGAAAAGTAGGTCTAGTTGGAACCATTGCTACATATATTGGAGATAAAAAATTAGAAGATAGTGATAGAACTACACCAGAAAGCAATAAATTACAAGCTATTTTTGCACAAATGGTAGAAGCAGGTTGTGACACAGTTGTTATGGAAGTATCTTCCCAAAGTTTAAAATTACATAGAGTAGCAGGCTGCGATTTTGATATAGGCGTATTTACAAACTTTTCAGAAGACCATATAAGTCCAAAAGAGCACTCAGACATGGAAGATTATTATTCTTCAAAAGTACAATTATTCAAAATGTGCAAAACAGCATTTATCAATGCAGATGATTACCATGTAGCAAAATTACCAAAATTAGTACCAGAATGCAATATTACTACTTATGGAATTGATAATTTCTGTAATGTACTTGCAAAAGACATTACAATTACAAATTCCTATGTAGATTTCAAAGTAAAAATTGGAATGAAAAACGAAAGAATGAAAACTTGCATTCCAGGTAGATTTAGCGTTTATAATTCACTAGCTGCTATCTGCGTAGCAGAAAAATTAGGAGTTACAGCAGAGCAAATGAAAGAAGCATTAGAAGAAGTGCGCGTGCCAGGAAGGTCAGAATTAGTAAATAACAAAAAAGATTTAACAATTATGATTGACTATGCACATTCACCAGAAAGTCTGGAAAACATCTTAAATGCAGTAAAATCTTATACTAGAGGAAGAGTAATTTCTGTATTTGGTTGTGGAGGAGATAGAGATCCAGGAAAACGTCCAATCATGGGAGAAATCTCAGGAAGAATAGCAGACTTTACAATTATTACATCAGACAATCCAAGAACAGAGGACCCACAAAAAATTGTAGACCAAATAGAAGAAGGCATAAAAAAGACAAAAGGAAAATATATTGTAGTAGTAGATAGAATTGAAGCAATTCGTGAAGCCATTAAAATGGCAGATAAAAAGGATATTGTGGTGCTTGCCGGAAAAGGACATGAGCCATATCAAGAAATTAACGGAATCAAATATCCTTTTGACGAAAGAATTATTGTAAATAGTATTATCAATGGAACGCAAATGAAATAAAAACAAGGAGAAACAGATGGAATTTCAAGTAAAAGTATTATTCTTATCATTTTTAATAACGACAATTCTTTCCTTAGTCGTTATTCCAATATTAAGAAGAAGAAAAGTAGGTCAAATGGAAAGAGATGATGGACCTCAGTCTCATCTAAAAAAGCAAGGTACACCAACTATGGGTGGAATTATAATTATTTTAAGCATGATAATTATATGTTCAGGGTTATATCTATATTATACAAGATATAGAATAGAAGTAGAAATTGCTAAAAATATCATACCATTATTATTAGTATCTGTAGGTTTTGGATTAATTGGCTTTATAGATGATTTTAAAAAACTAGTATTAAAAAACACAAAAGGTTTAAGCCCAACAGCCAAAATGATAGGCTTGCTTATTGTAGCAGTAGGCTATACAGTATATTTAACAAATGTTTTACACATCGGAACAGATATATATATACCATTCATAAAAACAAGTATTACTTTACCAATTTGGGTTTATATTCCATTTGCTATTTTCGTTATGTTAGCAACAACAAATGCTATTAATTTAACGGACGGTATAGATGGTCTATCTAGTAGTGTTACCACAATAATTTTAACATGTCTTACTGTAATTGCTATCATATTCGATTGCAAAGAAGTAACTTTATTTGGAAGCGCATTATCAGGAGCATGTTTAGGATTTTTACTATTTAACCTATATCCATCTAAAGTAATGATGGGAGATACAGGCTCATTAATGCTTGGAGGGGCAGTAGCTGCCATGGCATTATACTTAAAAATGCCACTATTATTAGTTATTATAGCTCTTATTCCAATTTTAGAAACTTTATCAGTAATGATTCAAGTAGCACATTTTAAAAGAACGGGAAATCGAGTTTTCAAAATGGCACCACTTCATCATCATTTTGAATTATCTGGTTGGAAAGAAAATAGAATAGTATCTGTATTTAGTGTTATTACACTAGTTGTATGCGTAGTAGGCTTACTTTCCATATAAAATGCAAGAAAGATTTGGAAAGATTTGGGACGCGTCCAAATCTTTCCAATTGAAAATTAATGAAGATAAAAAATAAAATTAAAATTTGATTATATGCTAAGCCTATCATCGAAGATAGATGATTTTCCTAGAAATATAAAAAATAAAAAGAATATAAGGTTATAAAAATAAAAGTTAGGAAAATATAAAGGCTAAAAAATGTAAAGGCTAAAAAATGTAAATGCTAAAAAAATATAAAGTTAAAAACTATAAAGTTTAGAAAATATAAATTTTATAAAAATATAAAATTTAGAAAAGAAAAAATTTAAAAGATATAAATTTTAGAAAAGAGAAATTTTAGAAAAGGGAAAATTTAGAAAAGAGAGGAAGGAAGAAAAGTGCAAAAAAAAGGAAAAAAGAAACAGCAAATGCAAAGTACGCAGAAGCCATTTGACTTTGTTTTATGTATTATTATACTTTTATTATTGTCACTAGGAATTGTTATGGTGCTTTCTGCAAGTGCGCCATCTTCTCTTTCAATAGAAGGCAATAGTTATACTTATGTAACAAAACAATTTATATTTGCTGTGGTTGGAGTTGCGCTAATGTTCTTTATTTCGAAAATAGACTATCATAAGTATCAAAAATATTATGTAATAGCCTATATAGTTGCCCTTGTTGCTCTAATATCAGTAGCTATACCTGGTATTGGACGTAGTGTAAATGGAGCAAAGCGTTGGGTAAATTTAGGATTTGGACCTTTTCAACCATCTGAGATTGCAAAAGTAGCATTAATTTTATTTTACGCAGGGTTCTTAACCGAATATAAAAAGAATTTACCATATTTTTGGAAAGGGTGTATGGTATGTTTTGTACTATTAATATTTCCAATTGGAATTCTATTTTTTGTGCAAGACCATTTAAGCGCATCAGTTGTAATAGTTGCTATTGTTTCAATTATGATGATTATGGCAGGCACTAAATTAAGACATTTCTTAAGTATTGGTATTACAGGGGGGTCTGCAGCAGCAGCATTAATGTTGTTACTTGCAACCTCAATGAATAAAGGAAATTTCCGTTTAGACAGAATTACAACCTTCTTAGATCCATGGCAAGATCCAACAGGAAAAGGTTGGCAGGTAATCCAAGGACTTTATGCTATTGGTTCAGGAGGTCTATTTGGAGTAGGGCTAGGGCAAAGTAGGCAAAAATACTTATACATACCAGAACCACATAACGACTTCATATTTGCTATTATAGCAGAAGAGCTAGGATTTGTGGGCTGTACTATTATTATTGCCCTATTTGCATTATTCATTTGGAGAGGTATACTAATTGCAATGAAAGCACCAGACTCTTTCGGTAGCTTACTAGCAATAGGAATTACTTCACTTGTAGGAATTCAAGCAATTATAAACATAGCTGTTGTAACATCTTCAATGCCAGCAACAGGAATGTCATTACCATTCTTTAGTTATGGAGGAACAGCACTTTTAATCCTATTATGCAGTATGGGAGTCTTGCTAAACATTTCAAGAGCAAGTTCAAAAGTATAACCTGTTTTGGCCACCTTTAATAAAAAAATGTTTTTGGCGACTTAAGGAAAAAGCAGGTTTGTGTAGTAAAATAAAAAGGAGAGCAATATGAGAGTAATTATAGCGGCAGCAGGAACAGGAGGTCATATAAATCCAGGAGTTGCCATTGCAAATAAAATAAAAGAAGAAGAAAAAGATTCACAAATAATATTTATTGGTACTAACCGAGGTTTAGAAAATGACTTAGTACCAAGAGCAGGATATGAATTAAAAACCATTGATGCTTATGGTTTAAGCAAAAAAAATTCTATAGAAAATATAAAAAAGATGATAAAAACAGCAAAAGGTTATAGCGAAGCAAAGAAAATTATAAAAGAATTCAAACCAGACATTGTAATTGGAACAGGTGGATATATTTGTGGAGCTACCATTATGGCAGCGCATAAATTAAAAATTCCAACAATGTTACATGAAAGTAATGCATTTCCTGGAAAAGCAGTAAAAATGCTTGCCAAAAAAGCAGATTGTATTTTGGTTTCATTTGAAGATGCTATTCCACGCATAAAAAATGCCAAGAAAATAGTTTATACTGGAACTCCTATAAAAATAGCAAAACAAGAATATAGTGAAGAAGAAAAAGCAAGCAAGAAAAGAAAAATTGGATTTGATGAGAAAAAGCCACTTGTACTTGTATTTGGAGGAAGCCAAGGAGCACAAGCAATAAATGAAACTATTATAGGAATTGCAAAAAAGAAATTAAATAAAGACTATCAAATTATGTGGGCAACAGGACCAAAACAATATGATTTAATAAAAGAAAAAATGGAACAAGAAGAATTAAATATAAATAATATAAAAAACATGAAAATTGTTCCTTACATATATAATATGGAAGAAATTATGAATTTGGCTGATATTATTGTAGCAAGAAGCGGAGCAATGACAATAAGCGAAATATCTAACTTAGGAAAACCATCAATTTTAGTACCACTTCCAAATGTAAGCAATGACCACCAATTATATAATGCTAAAGTATTAGAAAAGGTAAATGCAGCTAAAATTATTTTAAATAAAGATTTAACTGATGAAAAACTAAATTTGGAAATTATGAATATTGTTAGTTATCCAAAAGTAATGGAAAAAATGGGAAAAAATGCAGAAAAAATTGCTGTAAAAGATGTAGAAAATAAAATATATAAGCAAATAAAAGAAGTAGTAAAAGATAAATAGTTTTTACTATTTGCATTATTAAAATTAGGAATTTCATAGTAAAAAATAGGGAGTACTAAAAAGTACTTCTTATTTTTGCTAATATAACAGATAAATCAAATAAATGATTATAAAAAAATATTACAATTATATTACAATTTGTAAAATAACATTGACTAAGAAGTAAAAAAATAGTAGAATGATGTTACAAATAGTAATAACTTATAAACATAATATAGAAGAGTAAAAATTTATGTAAAAAAGTAAATTTATATTTATAAGTACGCTATTTATAAATGGTTTACAAAACAAAAAATACAAAAAGAAGAATAAAACAAGAAGAAAAGCAAAAGCTAAAAGAAATAAAGGAGGAGCAAAAAAGTGAGAAAGAAACAAGCAAGCAAGCAAAGACAAGTAGAAACAATAGGAAAAAGCCAAAATCAAGTTGGAAAAAATAACAAAGAGAATGACAGTATAAATTACAAAGGAATTACTTTAATTACATTAGTAGTAACAATAATAGTGCTGTTGTTATTAGCGGGAGTAACAATTAACTTAACAATAGGGCATAACGGAATATTTTCAAGAGCAAAAGAAGCAAAAACATCATACGAAAGAGAAGCGCTACTAGAAGAAATGCGACTAGCAATGTTAGATAAAAAACTAGAAAAAGGGGCAGACCTAACAAATGAAGATGTAGCAGATGCATTAGGAAAATTTGGTGAAGTACAAAAAAACGACGACGGAACCGTAACAGGAGTGAAACCAAATGGAGGAGACGAAGTAATAACATTTGACGAAATAGAAAACGGAGAAACAGCAAGTGGCGGTGCAGAAGGAGAAGGCGGTGGAAGTACAGGACCAGAAAGCGGAATAACAAGTGCAGAACTAGCTGCGTTAAGAGGAGAAGTAACTGATTTGGCGAATGCTACAGAAGCTAACTCAGCATCGATAGCATCTTTAGAGGCACAAATAAAATCATTACAAGAAAGCTTAGCTGCTTCTGGGGACACAAACGAGAAAGTAGCTAGTTTACAATCGCAGTTGGATGCATTGAAAAGCCAAGTAGAATCACAAAAGAGTTCATCTGAGAGTAGATTGAGTTCAATAGAAACTAGATTAGCTAAAGCAGAACAAGCAACCAGTACAAGTGCTTTGTTGGATAAAATATATCCAGTGGGAAGTATTTTAATATCGTCGACTTTGACAAATGCTACAGAAGTACAACGAAAATTCGGTGGAACATGGAAACAATTGAGTGCTGGACAAGGGCTTGTAAGTAGTGGGAACGGTTATACATTAAAATCAACACGGTGGAGCCAGTACAGTGACTCTAAATACAAATAATTTACCAAGTCATAGCCATAGCGTGCCATCAACAAGTGTTTCAAGTTGGTCTGGAAGCCATAACCATGTACAGGACGGTACACTCGCCACGTTCATGCAAAAAACTGGTTACAGATCTATAGGGGGTTATGTGATGTCCAATGGGACTCCCTTCGAAAATTGGGGAGTTAATGATTACATTTTGGCTTGGGAAACAGCCAAAAGTACTGAAACTACGACGATTAATGTGAGTGGACAGACTACTAAAGCCACCACAACTGGTGCGACAGGCAATGGTTCAGCTATAAATGTGATGAATCCATATTATGTTGTTAACATTTTTGAAAGAACCGCATAAGAATAAAGAGGTATAATGTGAGGTGGAAAGAGCAAATATTGAAAATAGCGTGAACCTCTTGTATAATATAGTTATGTAATCTAAAACCTAGATAATTATTTTTGTTTTTATAAGTTCATTTTTCATAAATAAATTAAAATAATATAAAATTACAAAAAACAGTTGTCCAAAAATTAAGATAAATTTTGTAAAATTAAAGTATTAAGAAGGGTAGAAAATTCTACCCTCAAATTGAGATTATATAAAAGTTGTGTGAATAAATCCTTCCATGATAAAATACAAATACCAAGGAGGGATTTTTTTCTACCGAAAAAAGTAGAGAAAGAAAAAAATGAATTGATTGTAATCTTGTTTTATTGCAGGTCTTGTACATTATTTATAATAGCAATTATAAAAATTATCATAAAAATAAAAGAAAAAGCATAAAATACTTGCAAAATTGTAAAAAATCTTTTAGAATACATAAGTATAAAAGAAAAAAAGGAGAAAATTATGGCAGACAAATTAATCATTGTAGAATCACCAGCGAAAGCCAATACTATAAAGAAGTTTCTAGGTGGTAATACGAAAGTAGTAGCCTCTATGGGACACATTAGAGACCTTCCAAAATCTAAAATGGGAGTAGATATTGAAGGCGATTTTGAACCAGAATATATCAACATTAGAGGAAAAGGAGATTTAATAAAATCACTAAAAAAAGAAGCTTCATCTGCAAAACAAGTATATTTAGCAACTGACCCTGACCGTGAAGGAGAAGCCATTGCTTGGCATTTGGCACATATATTAGAAATTCCAGAAGATAGCGTATGTAGAGTTACCTTTAATGAAATTACCAAAGAAACTGTGCAAGAGTCAATGAAACACCCTAGAAAAATAGACTTAGATGTAAAAGATGCACAACAAGCACGCCGTGTATTAGATAGAATTGTTGGTTACAAAATGAGCCCTGTACTTTGGAAAAAAGTAAAAAGAGGCTTATCTGCAGGTAGAGTGCAATCTGTAGCAGTAAAACTAATTGTAGATAGAGAAGAAGAAATTGAAAAATTTATTCCAAAAGAATATTGGAATATCTATGTTTCTTTATTACAGGAAAAATCAAAGGAAGCATTTGAAGCACATTATTATGGCAAAAACGGAAAAAAACAAGATATTCATACAAAAGAAGAAGTAGATACAATTTTAAAAGATATTGAAAAAGCAAAATTCATTGTAGATAACATCAAAAAAAGTGAGAAAAAAAGAACGCCAGCACCACCATTTACTACTAGCACTATGCAACAAGAAGCTTCTAGAAAATTAGGCTTTACTTTAAAGAAAACAATGTCAGTAGCACAAGGGTTATATGAAGGAGTAAAAGTAGAGGAAAAAGGCACAGTTGGTTTAATTACATACATGAGAACAGACTCTACTAGAATTTCAGAAGAAGCAAGGGCAGCTGCAAAGAAGCATATTGTAAAAGAATATGGAGAAAACTACTACGAAAATCGTTATTACAAAACTAGCAAAGATGCACAAGATGCACACGAAGCTATTAGACCAACTTACGTAGAGTTAGAACCAGAAAAAATAAAAGCTTCTTTAACGTCAGACCAATATAAGCTATATAAACTAATTTACAATCGTTTTATTGCAAGTCAAATGTCTGCAGCTATATTTGATACAGTAGCTGTTGATATTAAGGCAAATGACTATTTATTTAAAGCAAATGGTCAAACACTAAAATTTAAGGGTTTTATGACTTTATATGTAGAATCAGAAGATAGCAAAAAGGAAGAAAATAAAAAAGAACAAGAAAATACTTTACCAGAATTAAAAGAAAAAGAAGAATTAAAGAAGCAAAAAATAGAGCCAAAGCAAAGTTTTACAGAGCCACCACCAAGATACACAGAAGCAAGTTTAGTAAAGGCATTAGAAGAAAAAGGAATTGGAAGACCAAGTACCTATTCTCCAACTATTACTACTATTTTGGAAAGAAGATATGTTGAGAAGGAACAAAAACAATTAATGCCAACAGAACTTGGAAAAGTAGTTAATAACTTATTAGTAGAAAACTTTCACGATATTATAAATGTAGAATTTACAGCTAAAATAGAAGAAGAATTTGACGAGGTAGCAGAAGGAAAAGAAGCATGGAAACAGGTTATTAGGGAATTTTATGAACCTTTTAAAGTAACGGTAGAAAAAGTAGAAAAAGAATTAGAGCATGTCAAATTAGAAGAAGAAGTTTCAGATGTACCATGCGAAAAATGCGGAAGAATGATGGTCTATAAATATGGAAGATACGGAAAATTCTTAGCTTGCCCAGGATATCCAGAATGTAAAAATGCAAAGCCGATTATAGAAACCATAGATGTACCATGTCCAGTTTGCGGAGGAAAGGTACAAGTTAGAAAAACTAAGAGAAAGAGAAATTATTATATTTGTGAAAATAATCCTCAAAGCTGCAATTATATTTCATGGAATAAACCAAAATTAGGAGAAAAATGGGAGCCAGAAGAGAACGTTACAGTTGAAACAAAGAAAAAAACTTCAAAAAAAGCAACAAAAACTACAAAAAAAGCAAAAACTGTAAAAACGTCGAAAACAAAGCGAAAAGCAAATAAAAAATAATTTTAATTGTAAACTATTGACATTTGTGAAAAGATAGAGTATTATAATAATAGAAAAAAATTTTACGATATTTTTCAAAGTAATTAAAAAAAACCACGAGCTGCTACTCGTGGTTTTTTCTTGCACTATGTATTGGAGTCAAATTGCTTAAGAATGTAATAAACTAATAATAATGCTAATAATTTTACGATATTTTTCATTGACAATCACCTCCTTTAAAAAATACTCTCTAAACGAGGCAAAAAACAATTATATTATGTAAATATACAAAATGCAAGAAAAATCGTAAGACAGAAATCGACAAAATAGTTATGGTATGACATAAAATTTAACTTATAAAAAAATAACTAGAAACCTTCAGAAAAAAACTTTATAACACTTGTAAAAGAAACAAAAATGCTATATAATATATCACTAGAAAAAAATGAGAGGTAAAACTCTAAAGGAAAGGGTAAAAATGATAGTTAATCCAATTATTTTAAACGAATTGCGCATATCAGCAGGACAAGCAAGGCAGGAAAAAGCAGAAAATTATGTTTTGCAAAAAAGAATAAATATCAAAAAAGTGATATATGAAAATAGTAACAATTTTGAAATCCGCTCCAAAGTAAAAGGGCATGGAGAAATTTACGATGTCTATATGCAAGTTGTACAAGGCGAAATAGAAGATGTTAGCTGTACTTGTGAAGACTATTATAGCCATTATGGAACGTGCAAACATATTTTAGCAACTCTTTTAGAATTTGACAGTAATGAAAATTACATTCGTATATTTTCAGGAGAAACAGAAGAAAAGCAAAGCGATATGGCAATGTATCAAAAATATCAAAAGCAAGAAGAAAAATATCGTAATTTTAAACAGTTAATACATGCATTTTACCCAAACCATGAAGAAGAACAGCTAGAAAAGAAAAATAGAATTATGCCTCATAGTATTAAATTAGAGCCAAAAATAATTTATAATTCATATTTAAAAAATATAAAATTGGAAATCAAACTAGGAGAAAAGCAATTATATAAACTAAAAAATTTCCCAGAATTTTTTGATAGAATGCAAAAAAAAGAATATTATTCTTATGGAGCAAAATTAGCCTTTACACATGAAGAAGAAGCATTTTCAATGAAAAGCCTTCCACTTTTAAATTATATATTGAAATATGCAGAAATTATAAAATATGCTAATGAATCTACAAACCAATATAGTTATTATGGAAGAACTATGGAAGATGGCTATATTACCATATCTAATAGTGGAATGGACGAACTATTTGAAGTTTTACAAGGGCAAGAAGTTCTTATCCAAAAAGATGGAAAAGAGGAAATGGTATTATTTTTAAAAGGCGAGCCAGAAGTCAAATTTGAAATACAAGAAGAAGGAAAAAGAGAATATCGTTTGTATACAAATGTTGATATTTATGACTATGACATAATAGAAGGAAAAAGTCATATATACTTCTACCAAAACAATATTTTATATCAATGCGAAGAAGAATTTAAGGAAAATACACTAAAATTATTGCAGGTATTTCGTAGCAACTTAACTAACCAAATAGTCTTTCCAAAAGAAGAAGTAAGTCAACTATTTTCACTTGTATTTCCAAAAGTAAAAGAGAAAATGAACATCGAAAATACCATTGAGGAAGAAGTAAAACAGTATATTCCTAAAGAATTATATGTAAAACTTTATTTAGACTATAACGAAAAAAATTATATTACAGCAGATATAAAATTTGTGTATGGAGATAGAGAATTTAATCCTCTAATAGAAGAACCAAAGGACATTCCAAGAGATATTATAAAAGAAGACGAAGTTCTAGAAATGTTTAAAAAATCTGGCTTCATGCTAGAGGTAGAAAAAGCAAGGTTAATACTTGTAAAAGAAGATGACATTTATCAATTCCTAATGCAAGACATAGAAACGTATATGAAAAAATTTGAAGTGCTTGCAACAGATGAATTTAAGCAAAAAGAAATAAGAGCGCCCAAAATGGGAAACATTGGAGTTCGCATTGAAAATAATCTACTAAATATTGATTTTTCTAATATAGATTTCGATTTAAGTGAATTAAAAGAAATCATGGAAAAATATCATTTAAAGAAAAAATATCATCGTTTAAAAGATGGAAGCTTCATTGAACTAGAACAAAATGAAACCATGGACTTTTTAGATAGCATGGCAAAAGGAATGGATATTTCATACAAAGAACTAGAAAAGGGAGAATTAAAACTTCCTATTTATAGAAGTTTATATTTAGATAGAATTTTAGAAAATAACAAAATAACAAATGTTAGCAAAGATAGTAATTATCAGCAATTAGTACATGAGGTAGAAGAAAAAGATTTTACAAGTCCAATAGTTTTACCTAAAAATTTAAATGCTACTCTAAGAAATTATCAAAAGATAGGATATGAATGGTTAAAAGTGCTAGATAGTTATGGGTTTGGTGGAATTTTAGCAGATGATATGGGACTTCGGAAAAACTATTCAACTATTAGCAGTAATTTTAGACTATGTTCAAACACAAACAACTCCAAAGCCAACTATAGTAGTATGTCCAAGTTCTTTAACACTAAATTGGAGAAATGAAATAGAAAAATTCACAAAAGACTTAAAGGCTCTTGTTATTCGTGGAAATGCAGAAGAAAGAAAAAGACAAATAGAAAATATACCTCAATACGATGTCATAATTACTTCTTATGACTTGTTAAAGAGAGATATTGATACATACAAAAAATGCAATTATGAATTTCAATATATCATTGCAGATGAAGCACAATATATAAAAAATAATAATACCCAAAATGCAAAAGCAATTAAAGAATTGAAAGCAAGAACAAGATATGCACTTACAGGAACACCTATTGAAAATTCTTTAGCAGAACTATGGTCTATTTTCGATTTCATTATGCCGGGTTATTTATTTAATTATCATAAATTCAAAGAACTTTATGAAATGCCAATTGTAAGAGATGAAGATGAAATAGCCATGAAAAAACTAAAAATGTTAATTGAGCCATTTGTTTTAAGAAGAATTAAAAAAGAAGTATTAACAGAGTTGCCAGATAAAACAATTACAGTATTAAATAATGAAATGGAAGAGGAGCAACAAAAAATCTATTTATCTTATTTACAAAGTGCAAAACAAGAGGCAATGAGCGAAATAAATGCAAGTGGATTTGAAAAGAGCCAAATTAAGATTTTAGCATTACTAATGAGGTTAAGACAAATCTGTTGTCACCCAGGTCTATTCTTAAGCGATTATAAGGGAGAAAGCAGTAAACTTTCTCAATGTATGGAAGTAATGAAAGATGCTATTGCGTCAGGACATAAAATTTTACTATTTTCAAGTTATACAGCAATGTTTCCTATGATTGAAAAAGAACTAGAAAAAGAAAAAATAGCCTATTTTAAATTAACAGGACAAACTAAAGTAGGTGAAAGAATAAAATTAGTTGATGAATTTAATGAAAACGAAAATGTTAAAGTATTTCTTATTTCATTAAAAGCAGGGGGAACAGGATTAAACTTAATTGGAGCAGACATGGTTATTCATTATGATCCATGGTGGAATTTATCAGCCGAAAATCAAGCAACAGATAGAACATATCGTATTGGACAAAAAAGAAATGTGCAAGTATATAAATTAATTACAAAAAATTCTATCGAAGAAAAAATATATGAATTACAAGAAAGAAAAGCAAAATTAGTGGATAATATGCTATCAACAAATGAAACTTTCTTGAATAAATTATCCAAAGAAGAAATTATGGAACTATTTGAATAATTAAAAATTACATCATCTTTTTAGTTATGTATTGGCTCAAAAGTGGTATAATAATACAAAGAAAAAAAGGTAATATATGAGTTTTTTGTAACTAAAGGATAACTTAGAAAGGAAAGATGTAAAGATGAAAAAAGGAAAAATTGTTTTAGTAGGAACTGGTTTCGTAGGTATGAGTATGGCATATTCTATGCTTAACCGTGGTGGAATTGAAGAATTAGTGTTAATTGATATTGACAAAGAAAAAACCATTGGCGAGGAAATGGATTTATCTCATGGACTTCCTTTTGCTCCTCAAAAAATGGTAATAAAAGCAGGAAATTATGAAGATTGTAAAGATGCAGAAATAGTGGTTATTACAGCAGGAGTAGCGCAAAAACCAGGACAAACAAGGCTAGAACTTGCAGAAGTAAATACCAAAATTGTAAAAGGAATTACCCAAAATATTATGGCAAGTGGGTTTAATGGAATTATTATAGTAGCAAGTAATCCAGTAGATTTAATGGCTTATGTAGTTTATAAAGTATCAGGCTTGCCAAAAAATAAAGTCATTGGTTCAGGAACTGTTTTAGATACTGCAAGACTTCGCTATATGCTAGCAGATTATTTTGAAGTATCTAGTAAAAATGTACATGCTTATATTATGGGAGAGCATGGGGATTCTTCTTTTGTTCCATGGCAACATACTTACATTGGTTGTAAAAAAATTATTGATATTATGAAAGATACAAATCGCCCTATAGAAGATTTAGAAAAAATTCATCAAAATGTTGTGAATGCTGCTTATGAAATTATTGAAAAGAAAAAGGCAACATACTATGGAATAGGTATGTCACTAAACCGTTTAGTAAGAGCTATTTTAGATAATGAAAATTCTGTACTAACTATTTCTACTTACTTAGAAGATAATCAATATGGTCAAAATGATGTTTATATTGGTGTTCCCGCTATTATAAATGAAAATGGGGTAAGAGAACTTCTAAATCTAGAACTAACTGATAAAGAACAAGAAAAACTAAATAATAGTTGCAACATTATTAAACAAATGAGAGAAGATTCAATAGAGAAAATAATAGAAGAATAAACTTGTTTTTAAATAACAAATATTTCCAAAAAAGAAAAAGAATTTTTTGATTTTGGTTGACATATAATAAAAGATATAGTATACTATATTTGATAACTCGAGTAGACTTGTCGCTCAAAAGAGGTCATATGGTAATTGATATGTGTTGACGGCACATATCTTTTTTTTTATAAAAAAAGCGAGCCTAAGATTTGTTAGAAAATCTTAGGCTCGCTTAATTAGATGCATATTATTGGAAAATTCATATTAAATGTAAGAAAAAGAAAATTCCAACACCTTGTAAAAATTTTCAGTAATATATGAAAAAATTTTCCCTTTAACGTCCCATTTCTCAGCAAAAGAAGAAATAATTTGGAGTAAATGTTCATCATTAGAAGAATGAATAGCAGTAAAAATGTAATTATCACACTTAATACTAACCATTCCGTCAATATGATGAAAAATAAAAATGCGTAATGGCTTAAGTTCATCTTGCTTTTTTTGGACAAATTCAAAAATACTAAGAGCAAAGTCTCTCGTCTCATTTGAAAAATCATCACTCTTTACATCTAAAGTAAGCTGTAAATTTTTCATACTGTCATCTCCTTTTTTATTTGTTAAAAGTGATTAGATACTATTTTTATGAAATATCATAAAAACAGTTAATATAATTTCTAGTGGCTATTATAGCATAAACAAATAAATTTTTCAATAGTAACCAACTTTTGTCGGGCAATTTTCAAAAATTATATAATTAGATTGAAACAAGTAGCCGTATATGATAAAATAATTATATAAATACGAAAGGAAGCAAAAAAATGAGTTTAAGATTAGTTTGTGGTAAAGCAGGAACAGGAAAAAGTAATTTCTGTTTAGAAGAAATAAAACAAAAAATTCTAAATAAAGAAAAAATATATATTATAACGCCAGAGCAATATTCATTTACAGCAGAGCAAAAACTATTAGAAAAATTAGAAGTAGGAAGCAGTTTAAATGCAGAAGTATTAACCTTTGCACGTATGGCACATCGAATTCTAACAGAAGTAGGTGGAGTAACAAAGCCAAGTCTTTCAAAAGCAGGAAGAGCCATGCTTATTTATGACATTTTAGACAAAGAAAAAGAGCATTTTACTTTTTTAGGAAAAACAAGGCAAAATACTAACTTAATGGAAACACAATTAACTGAACTAAAAAAACATGCTGTATCATCTGAAATGCTTAAAAATACCATTAACAAAGTAGAAAATCGTTATTTACAAGAAAAACTAAAAGATATTATGCTAGTATATGAAAAACAAGAAGAAAAATTGCAGGGCAAATATATGGAAGAAAATGACCGTTTAGCAATTCTTGCAAGCAAACTACAAGAAACCCATATATTTGACAATGCAATATTTTACATAGACGAATTTAATGGTTTTACAAAGCAAGAATATCAAATAATAGAAGCATTATTAAAAGTAGCAAAAGAAGTTACAATTACCATTACAACAGACAATTTAGACTTAAATACAAACATAGAAAACGATTTATTTTATGAAAGCAAGCAAACAGCAGATAAAGTATTATATTTAGCAAGAAAAAATGAAATCGAGTGCAAAAAAACAGTATTTTTAGAGCAAAACCTACGCTCTCAAAATGACGAAATGAAGCACTTAGAGCAAAACATACAAGCAATTCCATACAACGTATATCCAAAAGAAGTAAAAAATCTTTCCATCTTTTTAGCAAAAAATCCTTATACCGAAGTAGAATATGTAGCAATGCAAATTGCAAAACTTGTAAGAGAAGAAAACTATCGTTACAAAGATATTATTGTTATGACAAAAGAAATGGAGCCATATAGCAGTTTGTGCAAAGCAATTTTTAATACATATCAAATTCCAGTATTTTTAGATGAAAAGAAAGAATTAAGCCAAAACGAATTTGCAAAATGGATTCTTTCATTATTAGAAATATATGCTACAAATTGGTCTTATGACTCAGTAATTCAATACTTAAAATTAGGCTTTAGCAATATTTCTAATGAAGAACTTTATGAATTTGAAAACTACACAAAAAAGTGGGGAATTAAAGGAGCAAAATGGTACAAAAATGAATGGAACTTTGGGCAGCAAACAGATGAGGCAAAAGAGCAAGCAGAAAGAATGATGCAAATAAAAGAAAAAGTAATTCCACCACTATTTGCCTTAAAACAAAATTTAGCAGGCAGAAAAAAGGCAGGGCAAATCAATACACAAATTTATGAGTTTATTATGCAAAACAAAATGAAAGAGCAAATAGAGCAAATGCAAAAAAAATTAGAAGAGCAAGGAAAAATCGAATTAGCAAAAGAGCAAGAATTAGCATGGAATATAGTAATGCAAGTGCTAGATGAAATAGAGGCTTTATTTGGAGAAGATAACATTACTTTTGAAAAATACCGTGAACTACTAAAAATAGGACTTTCAGAATTAGGACTAGGAAAAATTCCACAAACGCAAGATGAGGTAATGGTAGGAAGTTTAGATAGAAGTAAAACAAGCAGTGTAAAAGCAGTTTTTGTACTAGGCATGAATGATGGAGTATTTCCAAGCATTCAAAAGCAAGAAGGATTTTTAAATGATGAAGATAGAAAAAAACTAAAAAATATGGGTATGGAACTTGCAAAAGGAAGTTTAGAAAACTTATATGCAGATAATTTTGCAATATATAAAGCACTTACAATTGCACAAGAAAAAATCTTCTTTTCATATCCTTCTTCAAATATGGAAGGTGGTGCTCTAAGACCATCTACATATATTACAAAATTAAAAAAGATTTTTCCAAAAATTGAGGAAAAAAGCGATTTAGTAGAGCCTTATTTCACATTTATAAACGAAAATAATACATTTGAAGAACTATTGCACCAACTACGAAAAGAAAAAGACGAAGAAAAAATTGAAGGAATATGGCATTCAGTAGAAGAATATTTTAGTAAAAAAGAAGAATGGAAGCAAAAATTAGAAGGTGCAAAACAAGCACTTGACTATCAAAACGAGCCAGAAATTATAAAAAAAGAAAATATAGAAAAATTATATGGAAATACTTTAGTAACAAGTGTTTCAAAACTAGAAAAATATCGTTCTTGCCCATTTTCTTATTATTTACAATATGGCTTAAAATTAAAACCTAAAGAAGAATATAAAATACAGTCAATAGATACAGGAAGTTTTATGCACGAAGTTATTGATACCTTCTTTAGTATGCTAAAAGAGCGAGATTTGAAAGTAAAAGAACTTAAAGATGAAGAAATAGAAAAAATAGTAGAAGAAATAATAGAAGAAAAATTAGGGCTAGAGAAATATTATTTATTAACTAGCAGTGACAAATTCAAAATATTAACAATAAAACTAAAACGTGCTGTAGAAAAATCTATGAAATATATAATAGAAGGTCTAAAAAATAGCGATTTTGAAGTATTTGCTACAGAATTAGAATTTAAAAAAGGAAAGGAATATGAACCAATAACCCTTACTTTAGAAGATGGAAGAAAAGTAGAAATAACTGGAAAAATTGACCGTATTGACCTAGCAAAAACAGAAGATGGAAATTATATTCGAATAATTGATTATAAATCTTCTATAAAAAACATAGACTTAAATCAAGTAGAAGCGGGCTTGCAAATTCAATTATTAACGTATTTAGATGCGGCTTGTAAAATAGAAAATATGTTACCGGCTGGAATTTTATATTACGGATTAGTTGACCATATTTATACTAGAGATAAAAAAGTAGATGAAGAAAAAATAGAACAAGAAATTAGAAAAAAATTCAAAATGAAAGGCCTTATATTAGCAGATGTAGATATCATTAAAAAAATGGATACATCATTAGATACTGGATACTCAACTACTCTGCCAGTGTATATAAATAAAGATAAGAACATAACAGAAAAATGGTCATCTGTAGTTACAAAAGAACAATTTGAAGACTTAATGAAACATACCAATCGTGTTATAAAAGAAATTTCAAAGGAAATATTAAGCGGACAAATCAAAATACAACCATATTACCAAAAAAAGAGTCCAAACACACCTTGTGAATATTGCGAATATAAGTCAATTTGCCACTTTAAAGAAGATGCTTGCCACCCTTATTACTATATTGCAAAAGACGAAAAAGAGAATATATTAGCCAAAATGAAAGAAGAATAGAGGGGATAGAATAATGCAGGACTTATCTAATGAAGCGATGTTGTACGTAAAAAAAGGAAATATAGAATATTTACAATTTAGAAAACTTTTAGAATATCAAGACAAAGTGGAGCATTGCTATACTCTAAAAGGGCAAAATAATGACTATGCAAAAGAAAAAGAAGATAATTACACTTCTTTATATAATGCTATGAATTTAAGTAAAGAAGGCTTTACAAAAATTGAGCATCAAGCACATAGTGACAAAGTAGAAGTAGTAAATGGAAAAAATGAGTTTCACACAAATATAGATGGCTTATTAACAAATAAGCAAGGAATTTCATTATCTTTACGTTTTGCAGATTGCACACCTATTCTTTTCTATGACCCTGTAAAAAATGCAATTGGAAATATTCACTCTGGCTGGCGTGGAACAGTGCAAAAAATAGGACAAAAAGGTGCTTTGAAAATGATGCAAGAATATGGCTCTAATAAGAAAGATTTGTTATGCTTTTTAGGGCCATGCATTGGTAAATGTCATTTTGAAGTAAGTAAAGATGTAAAAGAAATTTTTGAAAATACATTTTCTTACTTAGGAAATGTAGAAAAATTTATTTTCAAAGGAGAAAATAAGGAAGAGCAAAAATACTTCATAGACACTACTTTAATTAACCGAAAATTATTAGAAGAAATAGGAATTCCGTCTAGCAACATTATTGAAAGTAACATTTGCACTGTTTGTAATTCAAATCAAATGCACTCTTACAGGGCGGAAAAAGAAAACTCAGGAAGAAATACGGCAATTATTGGATTGATGTCATAATATGATAAATAAAAGGATAGGAAAACACATTTCCTGTCCTTTTTTCTTGACTTTTTAACCTAGAAACTATATAATTTGTAGGAAAATAGCGAAAAAAAGTTGCTTTTACTAAACATATAAAAAACTTAAATAAAAAATAAAACTATAAAACATATTTAAATAAAAAACTCTTAAAGGTGGTTAAAACATGTATTTAAAAAGACTAGAATTGCAAGGATTTAAATCATTTGCAGACAAAACAATTTTAGAATTCAAACCAGGAATAACATCTGTTATTGGACCAAATGGTTCTGGAAAAAGTAACATATCTGATAGCATTCGTTGGGTATTAGGAGAGCAAAGTATGAAATCCCTAAGAGGTTCAAGCTCTTCTGATGTTATTTTTGCTGGAACGCAAAATAGAAAATCCTTGGGTTTTGCTGAAGTTTCCATTGTAATAGACAATTCTGACCAAAAATTACCTATTGAATATAACGAAGTAACAGTTACTAGAAAAATTTATCGTAGTGGAGAAACAGGCTATTTTATAAACAAAACGCCATGTCGTTTGAAAGACATTTTAGAACTTTTCATGGACACAGGAATTGGAAAAGATGGATATTCAATTATTGGACAAGGAAAAGTAGATGAAATTTTAAGTAATAAATCAGAAGATAGACGTCGTATTTTTGAAGAAGCAGCAGGAATTGTAAAATATCGTACCAGAAAACAAGAATCTGAAAAAAAATTAGAACAAACCAAATTAAATCTACTTCGTATTAATGATATTTTAGCCGAAATAGAAGGAAACATAGAGCCACTAAAAATTCAATCCGAAAAAGCAAAAAAATTCTTAGACTTAAGAGAAGAATTAAAAGGCATTGAAGTTGGCTTATTTCTATATAATATTGAAACTTACAAAGCAAAATTGGAAGAAATCATCAAAGACGAAGAAATCATGCAATCTCAATATGATGAAGAAAATAGCAAACTAGACAAAATTCGTCAGTTAAAAGAAGCCTTAAAAGTACAAGTAGAAGAAATAACAGAAAAAATAGAAAAAATGCAAAACATAGGCTTTGAAAGTAGCAACCAAATAGAAAAAATCAATTCAGACATACAAGTTGCAACTGAAAGAAAAGAAAACAACAAGCAAAACAAAGAACGTTTTAACACAGAAATAGAAGAAGTAAAAGGCAAAATTGTAGAACTAGAAGAAGAAAAGAAACAAAAACAAGAGAAAAAAACAAACTTAAATGTAAACAAAGAAAAATTCCAAAAACAATTAGAAGAAAAAGAAGCAGAACTTGCACAAATTACACAAAAATTAACAGATAAAGAACTAGAAATAGAAGAGAAAAAACAAATTGTAGAGCAAAGCATTGATGAGAAATATGAAATTGCAGGGCAAATCAATGCACAAGATGTTAATTTTGAAAACTTAGAAAAAAGGCAAAAAAGCATCAAACAAGAACTACAAGTAGCCATTTCTGAATTAGACGAAGCAAGAATGCACAAACAAGAACTTTCAAAAGGCTTTTATGAAATCCAATCAAAACGTGATGTAGCATTACAAAAAATAGAAAAAATTAGCACTCAAAAAGCGGAAAGCACTAAAAAATTAAAAGAATTTGATGATAAAATAAATGTAGCACTATATGACATACGAATGAAAGAAGCAAGATACAAATTCTTAGTAGAAACAGAAAAAGAAAAAGAAGGTTATACAAAAAGTGTAAAAAGCCTACTATTAGAGTGCGAAAAAGATAGTCTATTAAAAAAAGGAGTGCATGGTGTACTTGCAAACCTTATTTCTACACCAAAAGAATATGAAACAGCAATTGAAATGTGTTTAGGAGCATCACTTCAAAACATTATTACAGATACAGAAGAAGATGCAAAAAAATTAATTGAATTTTTAAGAAAAGGCAATTTAGGACGAGCATCTTTCTTACCAATTACATCAGTAAAAGGAAAAAAATTAGAGAGCATTAAGCAAAAAGGCATAGAAGGAATTGTAGGAATTGCATCAGACTTAGTAAAATATCAAAACAAATATGAGCAAATTGTATTAAATCTTTTAGGAAGAACAGTTATTGTAGAAGACATGAATGTAGCAATTAATCTTGCAAAGCAAAATAATTATTCCTTCCGAATTGTTACCTTAAAAGGAGACTTAATCAACCCATCAGGAGCAATTACTGGTGGTAGTGTTGCAAGCAAAACAGTAAATATTTTAGGTAGAGGAAGAGAAATTGAAGATTTACAAAAAGAAATAAAAAAATTAGAAAAACAAAAAGAAGATGCTGAAAAACAAAAGCAAGAATATGAAGCATCTATTGAAAATATTTTAAAAGAAGCAGAAACTTTAGAAAAAAATTTACAAGAAATTGAAATTGTATATGCAACAGAAAACCAAAAAATGGTTTCAATAGAAGAAAACATTAGCAAATTAGAAGCAAGATATCAAAAATTACAAGAAGAGCAAAAACATATAGAACAAGAAAAGGTAGAAAATAGGGAAGTAAAAAAGCAAAAAGAAGAGGAAATTCAAAACTTAAGCAAAAAAATTGAAGAGTTAAATTTAGTTATTGAAGAATTTGCAAAAACAAATCAAACAAATCAATCTTATATTAACGATTTAAACTTTGACATTACAAACTTAAAAATTTCTGTTTCTTCCTTTGATGAAAGTAATTTATCTATTGATGAAATGCTTGAAAGAATTAATCAAGACATAGAAAACAGCAAAATAAGTGTTCAAAATAAAATGATACAAATAAAAACTATTGAAGAAGAAAATAAAGCAATAGATGAAGCAATAATAAGTTATAAAGAGCAAATAGAAAATATCAAAAAAGAAGTAGAAAATAGTTCAAAAACCATTGAAGAATTAAAACAAGTAAGAACACAAAATAATGAAAAACTATCTTCTTTGGAAGAAGAAATATCTTCTAAATTTAAAGCGCTAGAAGATTTAAAGGAACAAATTGTAAAACTAGATGTAAAGAAAACAAAAATAGAGCAAGATATGGAGCAAATGGTAAATACCTTATGGGAAGAATATGAACTAACTCCAAATAATGCAGAAGGATTTGAAAAGCCAGAAAACGTTCAAGTAGCACAAAAAGAAGTACATAAATTAAGAAATCAAATTAAAGACTTAGGAAGCATTAACATAGACTCAATTGAAGAATATAAAAAGACAAAAGAGCGTTATGACTTCATGAGCGAACAGCGTTTAGACTTAGAAAACACAATTACAAAATTAAGAAAAATGATTAGCGAAATGACAGAAACAATGAAAACACAATTTGCAGAAAAATTTGCAATCATTAATAAAAACTTTAACGAAGTATTTGTGGAATTATTTGGCGGAGGAAAAGCAGAACTAATCTTAGAAGATGAAGAAAATATATTAGAATGTGGTATTGACATTAAAGCACAACCAACAGGTAAAAAATTGCAAAATATGATGGCATTATCTGGTGGAGAAAAAGCATTTACAGCCATTGCGTTATTATTTGCAATTTTAAAAATCAACCCAGCACCATTCTGTATTTTAGACGAAATAGAAGCAGCCTTAGATGATGTTAATGTATATCGTTTTGCTGACTACTTAAAAAAATTTAGTAATGAAACACAATTCTTAGTAATTACCCATAGGAAAGGAACCATGGAAGCAGCAGATACCGTTTATGGAGTTACCATGGAGGAAAATGGTATAAGTAAATTATTATCTATGAAATTATCTCAAAAATAAAACGAAAAAAAAGCCTATTATAGGCCTTTTTTTCGTTTCGATTCAATAATAGCATCTAATGCCATTAGCCACATACCCGATATAACAGCTATACCGATTCCCTCTCTTACGGAAGAAAAAATAGCAGTGGCAATAGCAACTAGAATAGCAAGTACGCATAATACAACCATAATCAAATCTTTCATATAACTACCTCATTTTTAAATTTAAGAATAGTTTTTTAGTGTACGGAAAATAATTTGACAAATTGCCATGAAAGCGTTGACATTAATTTCATAACCACTATTTACTTTTTGCATTAATAAATTATCCCTATTTTTTTTATTTTTATGGGAAATAATAAAATCGTCAATAGCTTCTTCAATTTCATAAGCAAGGTAAGAATCTAAAGTAATGGTAAAACTACATGATATTACCCTAGAATTGATATGAAACCGAATATTTTTTGCATCTTGCATATATTTGTCTCCTTTTCTACATTCGAATTTTCGATGACAAATTTAACTATATCACAAATCAACATAAAAGTCAACAAAAGCACAAAATTAAAATTATTAGAGCCAAAACAATAAATAAAGAAAAATGGAGGAAAAGAAAGTAAAATGTAGAAAAAACTAGAAAAATAGTAGAAAAATAATGTAGAAAAAGGCAAATTTTAGTCGAAAAGGAATATTTCATTTGCAATTGTTTAAAATATATAGTATAATAGTAAAAGTGTTGAAAAAAACACAGAAGGAGAGTGAAATCTTATTTTTAACGTAAAATTAAGAAATTATACAAAACTTATAACAAGATTAAGTAGCATTATTTTAATCGGTTTTATTATAATACTTGCTCTTGTGTTATTAAAATATAAGCCAAGTTATAAAGTAACCATAGCAGGAGAAGAACTAGGTTATGTAACAAATAAACAAGAATTTGAACAATTAGTGAATGATGAAATATTATATCCAGACGAAATTGATGTAGCATTTGTAGACATCGAAGAAATGCCAAAATATAATTTTTTACTTATTGAAAATACAAAGGCAACAAACGAAGAAGAAATTTTTACAAAAATTCAAGAAATGGCAGTAACTACTTATAAAATGTATGCAATAATGTTAAATGATGATATTAGCACTTACGTTCATTCAAAAGAAGAAGCAGAAGAAGTTATTGCAAAAATAAAAGAAGAAAAAGCTGATGAATTAGAAGAAATTAACATTGCTATGAAAGAAATATATACACAAAATAGAGAAGAAACACAAAATGCTATAGAAGTTGCTTCAGCTACAGAAGTAGCAGAAGTAAGACTAGGGGAGAAAGTAGAAGAACAAGAAAAAATAAAATCAGCAACGTTAGATGGAGTATATTTTGCAGTACAACCAGTTTCAGGACATATTACTTCTCGTTTTGGTGCAACAGAAGACATTCGTGATCACGCTCACCAAGGAATGGATATTGCATCTCCAAATGGAACTACAATTAAAGCGGCAGCAGATGGAACAGTTACTTATACTGGTTGGTTAGGTGGATATGGAAATTTGGTTATCATATCTCATGGAAATGGAATTCAAACTTATTATGGACATTGTAGTAAAATCTATGTTTCCGTAGGAACACAAGTAACAGCAGGAGATAGCATTGCAGCAGTAGGTTCTACAGGAAATTCAACAGGAAACCATTTACATTTTGAAATAAGAAAAAACGGTTCTCAAATAAATCCACAAAAATATTTATATAAATAGTAGTAAAATAATAAATAATTGATATACTAAATAAATATGGCGAGCCTTAGATTTTCTTAAAATTTCTATTTGCTAGAAAATCTTAGGCTCGCTTCTTTATATAGTAGGAAAGTTTCTATTTACGATGATAAAATATAGCGAGCCTTAGTTTTTTTATAATTTGCATTTTATAAAAAAACTAAGGCTCACGTTTTAGAAAATAAAAGGGGATGTTTTCTTTTTTAGTTAAGAATAATAGTAGGGTAAAACTATTTCTTAACTAAAGATAATATAACAATCCTATTTGTCCTTTTTGTGAACAAATAGGAAACAATTTGAAAACTAAATTTTAAACTTGCCATATTTATTGTTCTTGTAAAGTAACCTTTACTTCTTTTTCATTTCCATTACGATTAACTGTTAAAGTCATTTCATCGCCAATAGAATGAGTATTTTTTATTTCATTTAATTCGTCCATTGTAGTAATATCTTTTCCATCAGCCTTAATAATTACATCGCCAATTTTAAGTCCAGCCTTTTCAGCAGCAGAAAATTCATCAATACTTAAAATATAAATACCAACAACTAAGTTATTTGCATCTGCAGTTTCTTTATCTAAATCTCTACCAGAAATTCCAAGGTAAGGTCTTTTTACTTTATTATATTGAATTAATTGCTCATAAATAGGTTTTGCAGAATTAATAGGAATTGCAAATCCCATACCTTCAATGCCAGAACCAGACATTTTTAAAGTATTAATTCCAATTACTTGCCCTTTGCTATTAACCAAAGCGCCACCACTATTTCCAGAATTAATAGCAGTATCTGTTTGAATTAAAGTGTAAGTTTTATTATCACTTGTAACTTTTCTATTAACGGCACTAACCATACCAGAAGAAACACTACTTTGCATACCTAAAGGATTTCCAATAGCCATAGTAAATTCTCCTACTTGTAAAGAATCAGAATCGCCAAGTTCAGCAGCAGTTAAGCCAGTTTTATCAATTTTTATAACAGCTAAGTCAGTTTCTTCATCAGTTCCAACAATACTGCCTTCATATTCAGTTTCATCATTATACAAAGTAACTACTACTTTATTTGCTTTTCCTACTTCATAAAAAGAAGAACTAGAACTACTATTAATAATGTGATTATTAGTTAAAATGTAACCATCTTCACTAATAATAATACCAGAACCTTCTGCTGTAGCAGTGCTTGTCATATTTCTATAAAAGATAGAAGAAACTGAATATTCTACTTTAATTCCTACAACAGAAGGCAATACTTTTTGTGCAACGCCAACGCCAGTTTCTGAATAGTTTGCTAAAGAAACAAGATTGGTATTAACTGAAGAACTTGCACTAGAATTGTTGCTAGTAGAACTACTAGTATTATTTTGTACATTTTTAAATAAATTTTGAGAGATACTAGGAATGCCAAAGCAAGCACCAAGTACAACACCTGCTCCTACTACTCCAGAAATAAAAGGAACAAATACTTGCTTTCCAAAGTGAAAATCACTTTTTTTAGAAATATTACCAATTGCTTGATAATTTGTTTTGCTCTCTGTTTTATTTTCATTGTCTGTAAAATTATTTTCTTTTTCCATTTTTAAGACTCCTTTTTTAAAATTATTTTTTCCTTACTTGAAGTTAATCATACAAAAGAAATGTGAAAATCGTGTGAAAATCATGTTATAGTATATTGATTTTATCACTTTCTCAAGATATAATAAAGACATCATAAGAAATTTTAGGAGGAAAATCATGAAAAATCAAAAAGGAATGGGACATCTCATGTTAATTTTATGTGTCATTATAATTATTTTAGTTGCTATAGGTGCATTTTATTACTTCTTTATTAAATTAGAAACACAAGTAATAGAAACCTATGAAACTGATATGTTGCTTATTCAAGGTAAAGTAAAAGTATTATCAGAAGAAGCGATAATAAATAAAAATGAAGAACTTTTAAAAGGAAGAAAAGTGAGCGATTCTTTAGAAAATGAAGAAGTAAAAGCCTTATTAGAAAAAGGTGTATTTTCGCAAGAAGAGGAATCATTTAATAAATATTATTTATTAGAAAAAGCCAATTTAGATGAAATAGGTTTAGGAGCGATTCGACTAGAAAAAGGCTATTATATTGTTAATTACGATACAGATGAAGTAATTTATTCAAAAGGAATTCAGGTAGGAGAAAATACTTATTATAAATTGTCAGAAATAGAAGAATTGAAAGAAAAAGAAGAAAATAAAGCAAACGAAGAAGCTCAAGAAAAAGAGCCAACTAGTGAAGAAAATAGTAACGAAGAAAATAATTAAATAATAATTAAATAATAATTAGAAAATAATCAGAAAATAATCAGATAATAATTAGATAATAATTAGAAAATAATTAGATAATAATTAGATAATAAAAGATAGTCATAAAGGCAAAATAAGCTATTTTGCAAAAAATCTGCAGAAGGATTGGGGAAAAATGAAAGAAAAGGAACTAGAGAGGCTAGAAAATTTAAAACAAATAGAAGAAAATATATATAAAACTGGGGTAAAAAGCATTTGTGGAATAGATGAGGCAGGAAGAGGTCCATTAGCAGGGCCAGTCGTAGTAGCAGCTGTTATTATGCCTAAAGATTCTATGATTGAAGGAGTTAATGATTCAAAAAAAGTTTCTGAAAAGAAAAGAGAAGCCTTATATGAACAAATCACAGAAGAAGCGATTGCTTGGGGAGTAGGTATTATTGACCAAAAGGAAATAGATGAAATCAACATTTTGCAAGCAACGAAAAAAGGTTTAACTATGGCAATTAAGGAACTAAAAGTAAAACCAGAAAGAATTATTGTAGATGCATTAACTGGTATAGACACTTTAGGAGTACCATATACTTCTATTATTAAAGGAGATGCAAAATGCTATTCAATAGCAGCAGCTTCTATTATTGCAAAAGTTACAAGAGATAGAATTATGAGAGAGTGGGACGAAATTTACCCACAATATGGTTTTGAAAAACACAAAGGTTATGGAACAGCAACGCATATTGCAGCAATTAAGGAATATGGAATTTGTCCTTTACATCGTTTAAGCTTTGTAAAAAATATAATTAAAAATTAAATCAAAAATAATTTCTATTTTGTGCTTTATCAGGACTATATATATTATATTTTTTCGTTCGTCCCAACATCGAATAGTCTATAAATCAATTTTTGCTATCGCTAAAAATTGATTAACAGACTATATCTTGTTGGTCCCCACACAAGCTCACTTCAAAAATATAATATATATAGTTCTGATAGCACGAAAAATATTATATTAAAAAATGGAGTTATGTATGAATATTTTAGATATAATTACTAAAAAAAGAGATAAACAAGAACTAAGCAAAGAAGAAATAGAATATTTTATTACAAATTACACAAATGGAGAAATACTAGATTACCAAGCAGCAGCTTTGGTAATGGCAATTTATTTAAATGGAATGACTATGGAAGAAACTACAAATTTAACACTTGCTATGGCACATTCTGGAGATATTTTAGATTTATCTGATTTAGGAATTGTAGTAGATAAACATAGCACAGGTGGAGTAGGAGATAAAATCACTTTAATCTTAATGCCAATTATGGCAGCACTTGGCGTGCCAGTAGCAAAAATGTCAGGAAGAGGCTTAGGTTTTACAGGAGGAACAGCAGATAAACTAGAGGCAATTCCAGGCTACAGAACAAATCTATCAATAGAAGAATTTAAAAACAATGTAAAAGAAATAGGAATTAGTCTTATTACTCAAACTGGAAACCTAGCGCCAGCAGATAAAAAATTATATGCACTAAGAGACACTATCAGTTGCACAAGTAGCATTCCTCTAATTAGTTCTAGTATTATGAGTAAAAAAATAGCAGCAGGAGCAAATAAAATTGTGTTAGATGTTACCTGTGGAGATGGTGCTTTCATGAAAACGAAAGAAGAAGCAGAAAAACTTGCCTCTGTTATGAAGCAAATAGGCACTCTAGCAGGAAAAGAAACAGTTTGCATTATTACACCTATGCAACAGCCTTTGGGGTATAGCGTAGGAAATACTTTAGAAGTAATAGAAGCTATAGAAGCACTAAGGGGAAATATGCAAGAAGATGTTAAAGAGGTTGTATTTGAACTTGGAAGTTATATATTAAAACTTGCAGGAAAAGGTGAAAATTTAGGAGAAAATAAGCAAAAAATAGAGGATTGTATTTCTTCTAGCTTAGCATATAAAAAATTCCTTGAATTAGTAGAAAAACAAGGAGGAGATACTTCTTATTGCGAAGATACTAGCAAATTTGAAAAAGCAAAATATGAGATGAATATAATTAGTGAGCAAGAAGGATATTTACAAGAAGTGAAAGCAAGCTTCATAGGAAAAGCAGCCTGCCTTTTAGGTGCAGGAAGATTAAAAAAAGAAGATAGTATTGATATGTCAGCAGGAATTATATTACATCATAAAGTAGGAGATATGGTAAAGAAAGGAGATATTATAGCAACGTTATATACAAACCAAGAAAATAAACTACAGGAAGCAAAAAGCATGATAGAAGAGGGTATTAAAATATAAAAATTGAAAGTAAATATAAGAAACTAAAAATAAAAATCCGCTATAGCGGATTTTTATTTTTACATATAATTTAAAATTATTGTCGAAATTTTACGATGAAAAGTTCTTGCTTTTTATGTGAAGTCATGATTTAATAGCTTTATTAGATTACATAAAATTGCCATACTATTTAACAATAATTTAAAAGAAATAATATATTTTTAAAATTATTATTTCAATTTAATATAAATTTTTTTCTAATTTATTTTAAAAAAGAAAAATCCGAGTTGTTAAATAAAATTAGAATTACCAAAGAATAGGAGTTACAATTTTTTTTATGGAATTTAAAATTTAGTTAGAAGGGAGATATCATCAAAATTTTTTAGTATTATGTCTTTTTTATAAAAACGTCTTAAATATGCGTACTTTTAAGTAAAACAAAATAAGTAAAGCAAGAAAGGAATTATTTATGGAAGAAAAAATCACTTTATTAAAACCAAAGATAGACGTAGTATTTCATTGTTTGTTTAAACCAGGAAATGAAAGAATCACAAAAGCTATGAT
>CANQFS010000013.1 GCA_947599825.1 uncultured Clostridia bacterium | reverse complement strand
TGGTGTACCCGGAGGGATTCGAACCCCCGATCTCAAAGTTCGTAGCCTTGCATTCTATCCAACTAAACTACGGGTACATATATAACAATTTTTATTATAATGCAATTGCTTAGAGTTGTCAATACTTGCATTATAACTTTGTTTTACATTAGTTGCACTATAATGATATTTAATTAATATTGACAAAAATTCCAACTATGATAAAATACAATTATGTTATTTTAAACAAAGGAAAGGATTTTTATGAACACTATAGATAAAGATTGGGTGGATAATCATATTGATAGTAACGGAGAAGTAGTTATTCCTGAAGGAGTTCAAGTCATAAAAAAATATGCTTTTCAAGGTAATGAAAAAATTAAAAAGGTTATACTACCTGATAGTGTAATTCGGGATTGAGGCAAAAGCTTTTGCTGATTGTTCAAATTTAGAAGAAGTTAAACTTAGTAGTAATCTTCAAGTTTTAGGTATGCAATCTTTTAAAAATTGCACATCATTAAAAGAAATTAACATACCTCCAAAGGTGGAATTAGTATATCCTAATACATTTTCAGGAAATTCCAGTTTGCAAACTATAACATTGAATGGTAATTTAAATTATTTATCTACTGATGCATTTATAAATTGTGAAAGTGTAAAAGAATTAAATATAAATGGTGTTGAAAGAATTGATTACAATGCTTTTATGCAAAAGTCAAGCATTCAAAATATCACTATTGATGGTCAAAAATTTAATATAGCAGATGATCAGAAACTATTTTCAATTCAAAAATCTGGCGAAAGAATTGCAATAGTAACACAATCAAAAAATAATGGACATTTTTCAACACAATGTATAAATTTGGAAAAAAATACTTCTAAGAACATTGAAAATAATCTATATTTAACAGATGATGGAAAACTATGTTATGCAATAGATAGTTTAGCAAGTTTTTCTTCTAATGAACTGAACCAGTTAAAAAAATCTGGTATGACTCAATTATATATTTATGGCGGGGAAAATGAAATTACACCAGATGAACATAGTGAAGGAATGAATTTTAATTTATATAATATTGATGACTTGATTCAAGTAAAGTCTAAAATAGAAAATATAAAATCTCAAATAAAACTGCCTGATTCTAAAGATATACATAGAGAAAAAGAGATTTATGGACAAATTGTTAAAATTCTAAGTGAAAGTATGCAATATGATGAACTAGAAGTAGATAATCATGCAAAATTGGAAAATAGAAATTTATTAGGTTTATTAAACGAAAAAGGTGTATGTCAAGGTTATATTGAAATACTAAGAAATATTGCTGCTGAATATAAAATACAAGTAGAATCAATAAGAGGATTGATACCAGAAAATGGTAAAAAAACTGGACATGAATGGAATCAGGTTAAACTAGATGGTATATGGTATGATGATGATTTTACAAATTATAGAAAGTTTCTATCTACTAATAATTTAGATTTATGCCATTGCTTTTTGATGGGTGTTAGAACTGATGGAATATCAAGTTCTAAATATATAGGATATGAAACACACAGAAAGTCTCATAGTGTTGGAAAGAATCCCCCTTTATCTGATAAAAAATATTTTCTAACCTATGGTCATGTTAAACAGCAGTCTATTCAACCACAAGAGAAAGAAAAAACATCTGAAAAATCTATAAAAGATCAGGTTGGCGATGAATATAAGCCTAAAACTCAAGAAGAACAACAAGATGAGCAAGATACTCAAACTTTATGGATAAATAGATTACAAGCCTGTGATAAAACTGTAGACAATATGCCTGAGGGTGCAAAGAAAAAACAAGAAATTGTACAATTAATTCAAATTTTAGAACAAGAAAAGAGACAGGAAAGAGATGAACAAATTCAAGTTGAAAATCAAAGTCCAGAGCAAAGGTAGGTAAACAAGTGAAAAAAGAATATGAAGAAGCTTTTTCTGAAGTTGATAAAATCTTTGATTTAATGCCAATAGGACTTTTAAATAAAATTCCTAATAAATTTAGGGAATTAATTAAAGAAAATAAATCAAGTTTATATAATCCTAATATAAGTGAACCTTTTGAAGATTGTATATTAAAAGATGAAACTCTTGTTATCTTAGCTTTAATATATAGAGATTTTTTATGTAATGCACAGGAAAAACAAGAATTACTTTTAAGAGATTCAAATAAATTTAAAGAATTTGAAGATGAATTACGAAAAAAATATAATCCAGATGATATTTTTAAAAATAAAAGAAATATTCAAGAGCCTTTAGATAATACTTCTACAGCAATAGTTGAATATAAAGAGAAGAATTTTATTCAAAAAATATTTGATAAAATTAAAAATATATTTAAAAAGAAATAATATGAGTATAGGGATTTACAAGCAAGAGAAGTATTGAATAGAATTTTAATCAACTTTAAAAAATAAGAAATACCAATGTGAAAAATATATGCCGAAGATATTAACTCAAGACCTTAATGTAAAAATTAATACAATAAAGATTCTGTTAATGAAGTGATACTTTTTATGACCGATATAATTTCAAATATGAAATACAGCTAATATAATAAAATTATATTAGTTATTTTTTTGAAAGGGAAGTGAAATTTAGTCATGAAAACATATTTATTAGAAGTTAAAACTTATGACTACACTGATGAAACAGATGATGAATATATAGAAATTTTTAGCACTTTTGAAAGAGCAAAAAGTTATGGGCTAGAATTTTTAAACCACGAATTAGAAAGTTATTGTAAATATATAAATAAATCCATCAAACAGGCTTTAAAGGAAGAAAAAGTTGATTATGATTTTAGAATTACAGAAGAAGATATAGATTATGCTGAAAATTTTAAACAAAAGTTGGATTTTGAAGAGGAAATAGAAGAATTATTAATATATGAGCCAACACATAAAGAATTTATATTAGACTATACTGGAGAAATTACAAATATTTGTATAAGATACTTACCTAATCAAAAGGAGACAAAAGGTCCAAATTGTGTTTATTTAAAGCCAAATGATTTATTGCCAAATGCAGGAACTAAGTTTAAAGTTGGCGATTTAGTAAAAATTGTTAAGCCAAATACACGAAATGAGGATAGTTCATATAGAAAATATCCAGAATATAGTAATGTTTATGTAGTAAGATTTTTACCTAGAAGAATTGAAGGTCAAAAATATCTAAGAAATACTTATGCTTTATCCGAAATAAACGATGATAATTATGCACCTGGTATATATACATGGGAATTTCATGAGGAGCAATTTGTAGAATATGATAAACCTATTAAAGAAAATTCTCCTATTGATGTTTTGAGAAAAATAATTAAAAAAGACATCAAAGTAAGTAGAGAAACTTGGGAAAGATTGAAAAGTGGTACAATATCTTTTAAAGATGAGGATAAGGGAAGAAGAAATTATTATAAAAAAGTATTTAATTTGGAAGATTGAAAGTGAAAAAAAGAAGAAATTCGAGATATTTATTATATAACAAAAAAATAAAGGTGAAATAGTATGGATCAAATGACAAAGATTTAGTTTTGTATTTAGGAGACAGTATACTAGACATTTTTATAAAATGGTGTGACCATGTTGAATTTTGGAGACTTTGTTTTCAAAAATGATAAATTCTAAATATATGAGTTATTTAAAAATCAAACATAGTTCCAAATTGATTTTTCAATGATAAAGCCCTATATTATATATAATATAGAGCTTTCTTTTTTTATTTTTTCATAGATAATTGATAGTTAATTGCAAATCCCACTATGAAATAGATAAAGTTCATATTAGGGAAAATTGGTCGAGGTGACAGGGATCGAACCTGCGACCTCATGGTCCCAAACCACGCGCGCTACCAACTGCGCTACACCTCGAAGTTAAACATTTTTCCAAATGCTTAATTATAATAACATATTTTTTTATAAATTTCAATAGTTTTTTTATAATTTTTAAAATTCGCAGTTTTGCGTCCTGTTTTTGTATCACTTTTTTTATTTAAAATTTGCATTTTTCACTAAATTATGGTAAACTATAAGTATCAATTTTTTAAGGAGGTATTTGCTAATGGAAAAAACTTATATAAAAGCAGTGTATCGGATAAAAGGTGTTGTATATAATGAAGGTTATATTTGTATTGATGGAGATTCTACTATAGGGCTATTTACCTTAGATAGTGCAACAATTTCTATTATTAACAAAAAACTTAATTTTCATTTAGTTAAACATAAGACTACCAATACCTACTATCCTGCTGAAACTTTTATTAGTACACAATCAGTCACTTATATTGAGCCACCTTGTACTTATGTTTTACGCTCAAAATCTGATCCTTCCTGTTTCCTTACTTTGGAATTGAAAAATAAGGTAAACGCTTTTGAATTGTCTACTAATATGTTACAACGCTTTGAAAATTTTTATAGCAAATAACCAAACACCTCACAATTACGATATTTGTAATTGTGAGGCTATTTTTTAGCTATTTTTATTATATTTTTAATAATATTTTATGAAAATCTTTCTAAATCTTTTATTGCAGGGTCATATATAGATTTTCCTTCATAGGTAAAACGTGAGCCATGACAAGGGCAGTCCCAAGTTTTGTCTAAATTATTCCAAGAAAGTTCACAGCCTAAATGCGTACAATATGGTTTTACAGCATATACTTCTCCTTTTTCATCTCTATAAACACCTACTTTTTTGCCTTCTACTTCTACTATTTTTCCTTCGTTTTGTTTTACATCTTTTACAAGTTCTGTAATTTTCTCTAATTTATTAAATACTGCTGAATAACTTACTTCTTTTAGCATATTTCCTAGCTCTTCATAATTTTTTATTGGTTTTAGCCTTGTTGATTTAAAAACTTCTTCGTCTATATTTCTTTTACCTAATATTTTGTCTGTAATGATGTTTGCTGCTACATTTGAACTTGTCATTCCCCATTTTTTGTATCCTGTTCCTACATATACATTTGGCCAAAGGTTAGAGAATTCACCAATATATGGAATTTTGTCCAGTGGAATGCAATCTTCTGTGTTCCACCTGTAAAGCACTTTTGCATCTGGGTATAATTGCTTTGCTACTTCTTCTAGCCTTTTATAACTATCTTTTAAGTTTATTTTTGCTCCTGTTTTGTGATCCATTCCTCCTACAATTAGAAGTCTTTTGTCACCATATTTTGCTGTTCTTAGTGAAATTGTTGGATCTTCGCTATTTATATACATTCCTTCAAATAACGGTTCTTTGGTTTCTACTGCAATTAAATATGAGGTTACTTGATACATTTTCATAAAGTAAAATCCAGGTGCATTTATAATTGGATAATGAGAGGCAATTACTACTTCTTTTGCTTTTATTTTTGCTTCTTCTGTTAAGATTTCATATTCTTCCCCTTGTTTTTTGATGTCGATTACTTTTGAGTTTTCAAAAATTTTACCTTGTCTTTCTTCTATTTTATTGGCTAATCCTTGTGCATATAAGCATGGATTAAATTGAGCTTGTTTTGGAAAACGAATAGCACCAAGCACCTTTTTTTGTATGTTGATATATTCGTTATTTTCTTCTTTTTGCTTCTCTTTTATTGGAATAGGAATATTCTCTACAAATTCTGCTTGAAATCCTAAATATTCTAATGCTTCTACTTCTTTTTTTATTTTTGCTACTTCTTCTTGCTTTTGCGTAAAAACATAAGAGTCTTGCCATTCAAAATCACACTCTATATTTTCTTCTTGTATAATTTGAGCAATATTTTGAATTGCTTTTTCATTGGCTTCTAAGTATTGCTTTGCTTCTTCTCTTCCTACTGATTGCAATAAATAGGTGTAAAATAGCCCATGTTGACTTGTTATTTTGGCGGTGGTATTGCCACTGGTGTGATTGCATATTTTGTCTTTTTCTAACAATACTACTTCTTTCCCAGCCTTGGTTAAATAGTAGGCTGTGGTAAGCCCTGTTAAGCCTCCTCCAATAATAACAACTTCTGTTTTTTCTTGTTCTTGTAATTTTGGGTATTGTTTCTTTTTATCTACCCATGTAGAAATCCAATAAGATTTATCCATTTTTTCTCCTCTCTATCCATTTTCGGTACCATTGGGGACGTTTCCTTTTGGTACATCTGTCCCTAATGGTAACTCATTCATAAAATAATAATGTACCAAAAGGGACAGATGTACCAAAAGGAAACGTCCCTAATGGTAACTTATTTTTTGCCAAGTGTTACTTTGATTTGCTGTTCTTTGTTGTTTCTAGATATTGTTAGTGTTACTTCGTCTTCTGGCTTTTTTGTGTAAATGTAACTTCTTAAGTCACACATTTTGTTTAGTTCTAAGTCGTCTATTTTTGTGATGATATCTCCTATTTTTAGTTCTGTTTGATATGCTGGTGAGTCTAATGCTATTTGTCCTACATATATTCCTTTTGTGACTTCTAGTTTTTCGTCTATATATGGAATGATGTTTTTGTCGTAGGCAAATATTCCTAATGATGCTTCTTCAAATTTGTTTTCTTTTAGATAAGATTCAATTATTGGTTTTACTATGTTTATTGGAACTGCAAATCCAATGCCTTCTGCTGATGTTATTTTTACAGATGTTATCCCTATTACGTTTCCGTCTAAGTTGATTAGCGGTCCTCCACTGTTTCCTGGATTGATGGTTGCATCGGTTTGTATTAGGTCTTCCATATAGGTGCTTGTATTGTTTTCGTCAATTCTTACTGTTCTGTCTAATGCACTTATAATACCTGCTGTTACTGTTCTTTGGAATTCAAATCCTATTGGATTCCCTATTGCATATACCGCTTCTCCTATTCGTGCATTGTTTGAGTCTCCTAATGTTACATATGGTAAGTTTTTGGCGCTTATTTTACATATTGATAGGTCTAGGTTGGTGTCTGACCAGACTACATTGGCATTATAGTTTCTTCCATTTTCTAATGTTACATAGCAGTTACTATATTTTGCTCCTGTTACGTGTTCGTTTGATAAAATGTAGCCATTTTCTGCTACGATTACTCCTGTTCCTAGTCCTAGTTGTGTAGTTCCGTCTTGCAAGAATATGGTGTTTCCTGCATTTTTTATTTTTGATATTCCTACTACTGAAGTTGTTACTTTTTCTATTATATCTGCTACTTGTGTTCCTTGCTCTTTCATTGCTTCTACACTTTTTATTGTTTTTTGTGCTTCTAGTCCTTGTGTTTCGTATGTATTTATTTGGATTCCTTCATAGATTTTGTAGAAAAAGATGCTTGTGATAGATGTTAGGACAACAATGACAAAGATTAGTCCTGCGTTTTTTAATTTTTGCTTTCCTGCTTTTTTATAGTGAACCATTTTTATCATTCCTTGTTTTTTTATTTAGGTTTTTCTTTTGTTTCTTGGTTTTGGCTTTACCTATAAACCTTTTTGTGTTTTGCTTTTTATTTTTTGTATTTTTTTGAACTGTTATTTTTGATTTTTTTGCTAAGTTTATTCTTTCCATTATTTTTCGTTTTAACCTATTTTTACAAAAAAATACTATTTGTTTTTTATGTAGCAAAAAAAAATGTGGTAAAAAGCTTGATTCTTTTTACCGCATTTTTGTTTTTATTGCTCTATTGCTTTTTGTGCATAGCTATTGTTGATTACTTTTTCAAATGGTGCTTTTTGTTCTAATTCTCCTGCTTCTTCCATTACTGTTTGTAATAGGTTATATGATTCTTCTTTCATTACTGGATCTGTTTTCCATGCGTCTATATCTTTATAACTTTGTAAGACGATGGCTAATAGTTCTACGTCTGTGTCTGGGAAGAAGTTTTGTATTGCTTCTGCTACTTCTTGCATTGTGTGCTCTGCTACCCATTTTTGCCCTTTATAAATTGCATTGGTGAATTTTTGAATGATGTCACTGTTTTCTTCTATATAACTTTTGCTTGCAAAGTATGCTGTGTATGGTATTTCGCCAGAGGCTTCTCCTACTGATGCTACTACATATCCTTTTCCTGCTTGTTCTGTCATGGTTGCTGTTGGCTCAAATAGTGTAACATAGTCTGCTGTTCCTCCTGAGAATGCGCCTGCCATTAAGTCAAATTTGATGCTGTCATCTAATACTAGGTCTGTTTGTGGATTGATTCCATTTTGCTTTAGTACATATTCAAAGGTCATGTATGGAACTCCACCTTTTCTTCCTGGTATTACGGTTTTTCCTTTTAAGTCTTGCCAACTAAAGTTGTCGGTTGCTTCTCTACTTACTAAAAATGAGCCGTCTTTTTGTGTTAATTGTGCAAAGACTTCGCAATAGTCTTCTTTTCCTTCATTATACACGTAAATTGATGCTTCTGGTCCTGCAAATCCTATGTCGCTTTGCCCTGCTAAGACTGCTGTCATTACTTTGTCTGCACCTTGACCTGTTGTGATTTCTATTTCTAGTCCTTCTTCTTCCATAAAACCTTTTGCTATTGCAACATATTGCGGTGCATAGAAGACTGAACGGGTTACTTCGTTTAGACGTATTTTTCTTAAGTCACTAGTTTGTGTGTCTTCTCTTGTTACGAAGTAAACTATTACCCCTACTATGATAAGTACAATAATAAGTGCTATTATTAAGTATTTTTTCACTTTTCTTTCTCCTTTCTTATTTTTTGAATGAGTTTTCATTCTTGTATATTTTATTCGTTTTTTTGCATAATGGTAACTTTGTTTTAGAAGAAAAAATAAATTATTTAAGACCTAAGCTATTTTTTAACTTAGGTCTTTGTTTATACTATTTTTATAATGTGATACTTTCACCTGTTGCTATATATGGTACCATTTTTTCAAGCCATTTTATTGTTGGTGTTTTATCTCCAAATGGACTTAAGTCTATTGCCATTAGATTATCCCACCAAAGTGAACCTGTTCCTTGAGAGTCTGCTTGTGTTAGTCCTAATCTTAGATATTGCCATTCAATATGTTGTATTATAGAAAGTCTTTTCCATTCATTATAGTTTTTTCCTTGTCCTGCATCTACATGGTTATCAATGCCTGGTTCTTGAGGCCATTGTTCGTTACTATTAATATTTGTTATAGCAAATCTGGCTGCAGTACTTTGACTATCTGAGTTTACCCATATACTGAAATATACATTTTTGCCTATTAAGTTTTGAATGTCATAAATTTTTAATGGAAATGCCTGGTTTTTTGATGATGTGAATTTGACTGATTTTCCTGATATGCTTCTATCATCTGCTAATTGTATAGTTGCATCGTTAAACCACCCTTCTGAATCTGTTTCAAATCCTGAATCTGATATAGTGTTTGTTAGTGTTATATTTGATGTGAGTTTTGTTATTATTGTTTGTTTTATTTCTTCACTACTATTTCCTGCTTCATCTTTTATATTAAAGCTTATTATATATACATCATATGAGTCTAATGTTCCTTCTACTTCTTGGTTTTCAGAATTTTGTATTGTTAAGTTTTCTATTACTATTTTTTCTTTTGATGACATATTATCACTTATGTTATTGATACTTTTTATATATTCCTCATTTACTACTGTGTTAAGTGATACTTCTATTTGCGTTTTTTCTTCTATTTTTGGTTGTTCTAAATCTACTACTATTTTATTTGATGTTTGTGTTTTTTTATTTTCAAGTTCATCACTTACCATTATATGGATATAATACTCTCCACTTGTTTCTACTTTTGCCGTTTGTTTAATTTCTTCTTGCTCTATTTTTATTTCATTTACACTTTCCCATATTTCATTATTATTTTCATAATTTTCTTTATTGTTATCTATTATATATTTTAAATTTTTATTTTCTTCTGTTTTGCTTTGTATTTTTACAGTGAATTCTATATTAATAGAATTCGTTAATTGAGGCGTAACTATATTTATTTCTTTTGTTTGTGTTGGATCTTCTATTTGGTCATATATTTCATTTATTTGTGTCTTTTCTTGTTCAGATGCTTCTTGCATGTTTCTTGCTGCTTCTTTTGCCTTTGCAAATAGCCCATTTTCTCCTATTAATAAGTTAATGCTAACTCCTGCTAATATAATTAGTATGATTATTGTTATTACTAATGAAATTAATGTAATTGCTTTATTTCCTTTTTTAATTTTTAATATTTGGCTTTTCCTTTTCTTTTGCATTTTTTTATTTTCTCCTTTGTTTCTATCTTTTCCTATTTTTTTATTTTTATTAGATATATGATTTTTTATGTTTATAAGTTTCTACATAAATTTTACTATTCTTCTTTTTCCTAGTCAAGTAGTTTTTTTATTAATTTGTTCTTTTTTATACATAAGGAGTGTTAATAATTTGACGGTACATTACCTTTTTACAAATAATTTTTCTAACAAAACTACTGCTTGGTACATAATATAAGCAACAACTGCAAGTATTACAACGCTTGTCATTACTAAGTCTAACTGAAATACTTGACCACCATACACTATTAAGTAGCCTAGTCCTGCCTTTGATACTAGGAATTCTCCTGTAATAACACCTACTAAAGATAGTCCAATGTTGACTTTTAAGGAGTTAAAAAAGGTGTGTTTGTTGGCTGGAATGATAATTCTTGTTAATATTTGAAATTTGTTGGCGTGGAAGGTTTTTGCCATTTTTATTAGTTCTTTATCTGTATTTAAGAAACCATTTAATATTTCTAATATGGTAACAACTAGAGAAATTGCTAGTGCCATTACTATAATTGCTGGCATTCCCGCTCCTACCCAAATAATTATGACTGGTCCGAAGGGCTACTTTTGGAAGGCTGTTTAATACTACCAAAAATGGCTCTGCTACTTTTGATAAGAATCTTGACCACCATAGAAAAATTGCAATAATGGCTCCTAAAAAGGTTCCTAGTAGAAATCCTATTAGGGTTTCTAGGCACGTTACTTTTAAGTGTTCTAATAAATTATTGCTAGATAAATTAAAAAATGTTTTTACCATTCGAGATGGCTGACTCATAATGAAACTATCAATAATTCCTTGGTTTGCAAGTACTTCCCACAATACAATTATGCCTATAATTATACTAAATTGTACGGCTTTGATGAGTATTTTTTCTCTTTTTTTCTTTTGTAAATATTTTTTTCTATCTTCTGATATCTTTATTTCTTTATCCATGTACATCTAGTCCTTTCCAAATGGTATCAAAGTATTTACTAAATTTTGGACTTTCTCTACAGTTTAGTGGTGTTCTATTTTCTATTTCAAATTCTATGTTATGAATTTCTTTTACTACTGCTGGTCTATTACTTAGAACAATTACTCTATCTGACATACTTATTGCTTCTGAAATGTCATGTGTTACCATTAAGGTTGTAATGTGTTCATTTTTTAGAATATCATAAATATCTTTTGTTACCATTATTCTTGTTTGATAATCTAGTGCAGAAAAGGCTTCATCTAATAGTAGAATTTTGGGCTTTATGGCTAGGGTACGAATAAGCGCTGCTCTTTGCCTCATTCCTCCAGATAATTGGTTTGGATATTTGTCTTTAAATTCATATAAATTGTATTTTTTTAGTAAGTTATCCACATATTCTACATTTTCTTTCGTTTTTTGTTTTCGTATTTCTAAGCCAAAAAGTGCATTTTTATATATTGTAAGCCATTCTAAAAGACTGTCTTTTTGTAGCATGTAGCCAATTTCTCCGTCTATTTCTATTGTGCCAGAGTTTTTTTCTTCTAACCCTGCAATAATTGATAACACTGTTGATTTTCCACATCCACTTGGTCCTATTAAACTTACAAATTCGCCTTCTTTAATGGAAAAACTAATATCTTTTAATGCTTCTACCTCTCCATTTTCTGCTTGATATTTTTTGCTTATGTTTTTTACTTTTAAAACTTCTTTCATCTTGCACCTACCTTTATTTCTATATATTATATTTTATGTAAGCTTAATTATTTTGTGTAAATAATTTTTAATTCTACTTGTTTTTTCTATTTTCCTATGCTATAATTTTATAAATTATGTAACTTGTAAACTTGCTAAATGATTTTAGGAGGGCACTTTAAACAAAGAATAAGATTCTAAAAATCTCGTAAACAAATTTGTTAAGGAGGTAAATTTATGCCAAATAATAATATTTCATCTATTTCTATTGGAAAAGAAATTAAAGTTTTAAGAAAATTGTTGAATGAGACGCAAAGCGAATTTGCAAAGTCTTTATTTCTTAATCGCGTAACTATTTGCCATTTGGAGAGTTTAGAAGATGTAAAAGATATGACAAATGATATTGCATTTCGATTATACTATTTAACTTCAAAAATACTTCAAAGCTCATGCAAAGAAGACTACGTGAAAGAGCAAGCATCAAAAATCTATGAGGCTGTTAATACATTAATTGAAGAAAGCCATAGAAAAAGATTAGAAAAATAGCTTTAAAATCACTAATAAAAAAACACTTAAACAATGTTTAGGTGCTTTTTTATATAGTAGGAAATTCTCCTTCAAGAAGGACTTTCCACAAATGATAAATATGGCAAATTTTTTTATATTCTTAATGTTTGCCCTGCATATATTAGGTTTGGATTTTTGATTCGATTTAGTCTTACAATTGTTGCAATGCTAACTCCATATCTTCTTGAAATAGAGTATAGAGTATCTCCATATTGTATTTTATAAATGATATGATTTAAGTCATAGCGATTTGTTGGAATTATTAGTCTTTGCCCTACATATATAAGGTTGATGTTTCTGATATTGTTTTCTTTTGCAATGGCAATGGCTGTTGTTCCAAATTCTGCTGCTATTTGGTCTAAAGTGTCTCCTCTTTGCACAATGTAAATGGTTTGACCAGAGGTTGAGTTTCCGTCACTATCCATTGCTGTTTCTCCACTTGGTACAATAAGTGTTGCTCCTGCATATATTAAGTTTGGATTTGCTATGTTATTTAGTTCTACTAGTCTTGCTACTGTTGTGTTATATTTTATAGCAAGTTCTGCTAACGTGTCTCCTCTTTGTATAATGATTTCCATTGTTTTTCCTGCTGTTGGTTTTTTTGTGTTTTCTGGAAGTGGTATTTCTGATGTTGTATTTAAAAAGATTTCTTCTGTAAATTCATCTCTATCAACATATCCATTAATTCCTGCAATTTCTCCTAAATCTGTATATTGCCAGCCTGCCCATGAGTTCCAGTTTCCGTTTGGTGTAGGTTCTTCTACTTCATATTGTGCTACCCACAAAGGGTAATTAGTTAGTTCTCCTCCAAATACACTAGATGCATTGCTTGTGTCACTATATATAACTACTTCTTTTCCACTTAAGGTTTCGACTGTTCTTACAAAGGTAAGCCCAATTTGATTGATTTCTTCTACGCTTAAGTTTCCAAAGCTTTCAAAATCCATAGCTAGTCTGCAATCTGGCGTTTTTCCTGATATAGTGGACACAAAGAAGTTTGCTTCTAGCACTGCTTCCTGCTGGCTTCTTGCTGTTAAATAATGATAAAATCCTACTTTTAGCCCGTTTGCTTTTGCATTGGTATAGTTTTGCTCAAAATATGGGTCTACAAAGTTACTTCCTTCACTTGCTTTCATATATACAATTTGAATTCCACTTTCTGCTACTTGCGCGTAGTTTATATTTTCTTGCCAACCACTTACATCTATTCCTTGGTAAATTGTAGGACTGGACGGACCAAATGCATAGACTGGCCCTACTAATATGTACATTGGAAAAATAAATACAATAAAACATATAAGCCATCTTACTTTTTTCATATTTGTTAATCATTCCTTTCCACGTTACAAAATTGGTTCAATAATTTCTATACCCTATAATATGAAAGAGAGTAAAATCTGTGTTTGACCTTTTTCCTACTTATATATTTTTCTTTTACATTTTGTATAATTTTTCTTTATACAAAAGGACCTAAGAATTCTTAGGTCCCTTTTTCGTTATGATTATTTTGCTTTTTTAGCAATTTCATACAGATGATTTGCCTGCGTAAGACTTGCATTTGCTTCTGTTGGTTTTGCATCTGCCCAACTGATATTACAATAAAACTCTCCCTTTCGCTTTGACGGAAACTTTTTGGTTACCTTTAAGTCATTGGCTCTAAGCTGAAAAATGTTCTTTTGCCAAAGGTACAGATTAATTTCCATTTCTCCGCAGCTTGCTGCATTTTCTAACCGTTCGTCAATTGTAAATCCTGGCATGTTGCTCCTCCTATTTGCTATATTTGCTTGTTAGTTAGTTGCTAGATTACAAAAGTAATTGTAATCTTAAATAAATTGATTTTTTTATTTTATCACAATTTGCCCTTTATGTAAATACTTATTTTTAATTTTTGGGTTATTTTTTTACTTATTTTCTTATCTTTTTTAAAGTTATCTATGTTTTGAAAATTTTAACAACGTTTCTAAATTTTTTTTTGAAAATTTTACTACCGTTTCTAAATTTTTTTTGAAAATTTTAATACCGTCTCTAAATTTTTTTTGAAAATTTTAATACCGTCTCTAAAGTTTCTAAAAAGGAGCCTAAGATTTTATAACAAATGGAAATTTAAAGAAAATCTAAGGCTCGTCATATTTGTCGTCTGTGGAAAGTCCTCCTTCAAGGAGAACTTTCCTACTGTATAAAAAATGAAATTGGAAAGATTTGGACGCGTCCCAAATCTTTCCATAACATTTTTTTGATTGGTTCTTCATATATTTGGATAGGTGATATTTTGAGACGTATTAAAGTTTTTTTATTTAATGGTATTTTGCTTACTATTACTGGGCTTATTATGCGTAGTATTGGTATTTTTTTTAATGTTTATATTTCGAATAAGATTGGTAGCGAGGCTATTGGTGTTTATCAACTTATGATGTCTGTTTATCTTTTTGCTACTGTTCTTGCTAATTCTGGCATTCATTTGGCTACTACTCGTATTGTTTCTGAGCAAGAGGCTTTTGGGCTAGAGGCTGGTATTAAGAAGGCTATGAAGAAGTGCTTGACTTATAGCCTTGTTATGGGTTGTTTTGCGTGTTTTTTATTGTTTTCTTGTGCTCCTTTTCTTACTACTGCTTGCTTACATGATAAGGTTTCTGCTTTTCCTTTACGTATTTTAGCTTTTTCGCTTCCTTTTCTTGCTCTTTCTTCTTGTATGAATGGGTATTTTTCTGCTCTAAGAAAAGTGAAAAAGACTGTATATACTCAAGTTTTAGAAGAATTTTGTAAGATTACGCTTATTTCTTTTTTTCTAAACTGTTTTTTCCCTTCTGGTTTAGAATATGCTTGTATTTCTCTAGTGCTTGGTAGTTTGATTTCTGAATTTCTTTCTTTTTTATTTTTGCTTTTTTTGTTTTTAAAAGATAAGCGTAAATTAACTGCGCCTACTTTTAAGGATACTAATTATACTAAGCAAATATTAAAGATTTCTTTGCCTATTTCTTTTACTTCTTATATTCGCTCTGGGCTTTCTACTTTAAAGCAATTACTTATTCCAACTCAGTTAGAGAAGTCTGGTCTTTCTTGTGAAGGTGCTCTTTCTTCTTATGGAATGATTCATGGTATGGTTATGCCTCTTATTCTTTTTCCTTGCACGTTTATTTCTTCTTTTAGCTCACTTCTTATTCCTGAGTTTTCTTATCTTAATGCAAGGAAAGATGAACAAAAGATGCATTTTGCTTTTCACAAGATATTTAAGTATTGTTTTATTTTTTCTTTTTTGATTATGGGCTTTTTTTGGTGCTTTGCTCAAGAGTTAAATGATTATATTTATCCTAATATTGATATTGCTTTTTATATTAAACTTTTGTGTCCTTTGATTGTGTTTATGTATATTGATAATATTGTGGATAATATTTTAAAGGGGCTTGATAAACAAGTAAGTGTTATGGGGATTAATATTATTGATTTAATTTCTAGTATTTGCTTAATTTATTTTTTGCTTCCTGTGCAAGGTATAAAAGGCTATATTATAGTTTTATTTGTGAGTGAGATTGTTAATGGTTTATTAAGTTTATGCCTTCTTATTAAGCATACTCATTTTAAGATAAATTTTATGGATTGGCTAATTAAGCCTTTTCTTAGTATTTTCTTTTTAAATATTATTTTTTCTTCTTTTTTAACTACTGATTCCTTTTTAGAGTTTTTGGTTTATGGTGGTATTTTTGTTTTTCTTTATTTTGTTTTATTGGTTTTGTTTGGAACGTTTGTGAAAAGTAAGAAAAAATAAACACCAACCTACTTATTTAAGTAAGGTTGGTGTGGTTTTTTGTGTTAGTGGTTAAAAATATTTTTCAATTACCTGTTTCATTTCGTCTTCATCTTTTAGTTGATATGCCCTAAAAAATGACCGGCAAAGTTTACTTGTAGGAAAGCTTTTTAAATACTCTTCTTTGGTGTTAATGATGTTTCCAAAATACCTCAGTGGTTCTGATTTTGTCTTAGATACTGCCATAAGTGTTACAATCTCGATTTCACTTGTTATAATGATAGAAAAGCCCTTAATTTCCAATAAGTATAACAGACCTTCTACATTTTTAATTATGCCACTCTCTATGGTTGACCAGTATTTCCACTGACTATCTATTTCTGCCATTTCTTCTTCGTATGCCTGTTTTTGCTTTTCTAACTTCTTCTTCGCTTTTGCCAATTCTTCCTGCGAGCATTTTTGTTCTACATACTTTTCTTTTAATCCATTAAAACTGGAAAGTTCAAAAAAATCAATTAACTTTTCTACAATTTCCAGTTCTTCACCTATACCAGTTTCCTCTAATTCCTCGCTTTGCTTTTCTAACCGCTTCACTTGTGTATATGCAATATAAAAGCTATTGCACAGACTTTCGAAATACTTTGTCATAGTGTACTCGTTCATTGTGTCGTATTTCATATAGTTCCTCCTTTTAAAGTTGTTTGTTTCAACAATAGTTACTATTTAAGATAATATCATAAAATTTAACATAATGCAAGAGTAGTTGTAAAAATAAAACTTAAATTAAATTCCATCTTTTATTTACTATGTCCCAGTTCACAATATTCCAAAAAGCGCTAATATATTTTGGTCTTTCTGTTTTATATTGTAAATAGTAAGAATGCTCCCACATATCTAGTACTAGAATAGGAACACAACCCCATAAGGTCAAGTTTTGGTGTTTTTCACATTGCAATATTTCTAGCTTATTCCATTTTGGAACCCACACTAATAGACACCAACCAGAAGCTTCTACGCTTGTTGATGCTACTTCAAATTGTGCTTTGAATGCTTCTATACTTCCAAAATCTTTTGTAATTTGCTCTGTTAATAATAGACTAGGTAATGTGTTCTTTTTTGGTCCCATATTTTCAAAGAAAAGTTCATGTAAAATTGCTCCTGAACCAAAGAAACTTAAGTTTTTTTCTAAACATTTGATATTTGAAAAATCCCCTTTTTCTCTTGCTTCTTTTAGTTGTTCTTGTGTTTTATTGGTATTATCTACATAACCTTTGTATAAAATATTATAATGTAGTTTTAATGTTTCTTCTGAATAGTATGGTTCTAAAGCATTAAAGCTATATGGTAGTTCTATCATTTTTAACATTTTTCTTTTCCTCCTATTTCATTTTTTATTTTTCCTCTAATTACTTTATTCATTTTTTCTTTATTTAATACCTTACTTTTTTTCTTATGACAAGTATATTGTAAATTGTTTTGTTTTATATTATAATGAGTATGAATTTAGAAGGAGTTAAGTTTATGGAAAGAATTGCAATTTTATCTGATGTTCATGGAAATATTACAGCACTTGAAAATGTTATGGCTGATATAGAAAAAAGAGGTATCTCTAAAATCTATTGTTTAGGTGATAGCGTTATTAAGTGTGCTAATCCTGATAAAGTTATTGATTTACTACGTAAAAAGTGTGAAGTGATGCTTTTGGGAAATTGTGATGAGATTATTTGTCGCCCTAATATTGAAAAAGGTCGCTTTTGGAGTAGAGATAAAATTGGAGAAGAGAGAGCTAATTTTATTTATAATTTACCTGTTTCTTATGATTTTACTATGAGCGGTCATTTGATTCGCCTTTTTCATGCTTCTCCTATTAGTTTAGAGCATATTTTTAATCCTATGTTCCCTAATTCTGATAGCATTTATTTTAATAAAATTATTACTGACCCATATGATTTGTTTAAAAATACTGCGTTTATAGGTAAAACAGAAAATGACCCTGTTCCTGATGTTGTTGGCTACGGTCATTTGCATACTCCTAATATTTGTCGTTTTGGTAATAAGACTATTTTTAATGTTGGCAGTGTTGGCGTTCCTGTGGAAATGATGAATGAAGGTGAAGAAAATGCTACTTCAAAATATTCTACTATGTCTTCTTATATGATTTTGGAAGGAGAGTTAAATAGCAATATTCTTTCTTCTATTTCTTTTACTCTTGTTCGTCTTCCTTATTCTATTGAAAAAGAACTAGAGTACTTGAAAGATTCGGACATGCCTAATAAGGAAATTATTATGAAGTCTTTAATTACAGCAAATCATTGATTGTATTATTGTGTATTATAAAAATAGTGTATTACGCAAAATTTATTTTAGCAATTCACCATTGTGTTATTGTATATTATAAAAATATTGTATTACGCAAAATTTATTTTTAGCAATTCACCATTATATTATTGTATATTATAAAAATAGTGTATTGTAAAAATTTTTATTAAATATTATGTTTAGCAAATCACTGATTCGTGCTTTGCTGTATATGATATAATAAAGGATTTGATGGTAAGTATGATGCAAAATTATGAGACAGCAAAAGAGATTCTTGCTAAATATAAGCAAGAACATTTGCTAAATTTCTATGATGAATTGAATAATAATGAAAAAGAGCAGTTGATTCAACAAATATGCCAAATAGATTTTGAACAGATTTTTTCTTTATATGAGGCTTCTAAAACAGATGAAGTGATTCTTCATCGCAATATTAAGCCTTTGCCTTATACAATCAAAAAAGATTTGTCTAACGAGGAATTAGCTTTTTATAGTTCTATTGGAGAAAGTGCAATTTTAAATGGTAAATATGCTGTTGTTACTATGGCTGGTGGTCAAGGTACTAGGCTTGGCTATAAAGGTCCAAAAGGTACTTTTGAACTTGATATAAAGCCTAAAAAATCTCTTTTTGAAATTTTATCTGACCATTTAAAAGAGGCAAATGAGAAATATAATATTGCTATTCCTTGGTATATTATGACTAGCATTTATAATGATGAGCTTACTAAAAAATTTTTTGAGGAAAAAAATTATTTTGGCTATCCTAAAGATTGTATTTATTTTTTTAAACAGTCTGAACTTCCTTTGATTGATCTTTCTGGTAATTTGATTTTAGAGGAGCCTTATAAAATTAAAGAAGCTTCTAATGGTAATGGTGATGTGTTTGCTTCTATGTACCAGTATGGTATTTTGGAAAATATGAGGCAAAGACAAATTGATTGGGTTTTCTTTTCTGGTGTGGATAATGTTATATTAGAAATTGTGGATCCTTTGCTTTTGGGCTTAACGATTTGTCATAAAAAATTGGTTGCTTCTAAAACATTGTTAAAGGAAAATGTTGAAGATAAAGATTGGATTTTCGCACGTAAAAATGGAAAGCCTTCTATTATTGATAGTCGCTATTTAAGTTCTGAAATGAAGGTAGCAAAAGATGAGAAATCACACTTTTTATACCGTGATATTAATTTACTTGCTCACTTATTTCATCTTTCTGCTTTAGAGAAAGTTGCTAATGTTTCTCTTCCTTATCATAGAGCTTTTAAGAAGAATAATTTTGTAAATGCAGAGGGTATGAAGCAAGTTCCTGAAAGTCCTAATACTTACAAATTTGAAACTTTTATTTTTGATGCTTTTTCTTTATTTGATGATATTGAGCTTTTAAGGGTGGAAAAGGACGATGAGTTCGCTCCTATTAAAGATTTTAATGGTGTTCACAATCCTGAGGTTGCAAAGGAGCTTTATGAAAGGAAATATTGTTTTTAATATATATGAATAAGTAATAAATGTTAAATTTTATTGCTTGTTTTTTTGTTTTTCTATTTTGATTTTTTATTTTTATCTTTTAGTTTTATTTTTAATTTTGATTTTATTTTTTATTTTAATTTTTTAGTTCTATTTTTTAATTTTTATTTTTGTTTTATTTTTTATTTTAATTTTTTAGTTCTATTTTTAAATTTATTTTTAATTTTTATTTTTGTTTTATTTTTTAGTTTTATTTTTAATTTTTATTTTGATTTTATTTTCTATTTTAATTTTTTAGTTCTATTTTTAAATTTATTTTTAATTTTTATTTTTAATTTTTATTTTTGTTTTTATTTTTTATTTTAATTTTTTAGTTTTATTTTTAATTTTTATTTTTAATTTTTATTTTTAATTTTTATTTTTGTTTTCATTTTTTAGTTTTATCTTTTAGTTTCGTTTTTGATTTTTATTTTTGATTTTTATCTTTTTATATTGAGTTTATAATTTTATTCTATTGCTTGTTTAGTATGATGAATTTTTATTTTGTTTGCATTTTCAAAAATTTCTATTACATCTATTCGAATAAATTTATTTTCTAGTTGATGTAAATATAAATAATAGCTAATTGTCCTTTTTATATGTTCTATTTTTCTCTTATCTATGGCATCAATTGGCTCTCCATATTTTTTATTTGTTCTTGTTTTTACTTCAATAAATACATATTCTTCTTTGTCTTTTGCTATAATATCTATTTCCCCTTGTCTTGCTTGGAAGTTTTTTTCTATTATTTTATAGCCTATATTTTTTAAAAATTTTGCTGCAATGTTTTCTCCTTCTTTTCCTGTTATGTGCCTTTCGTACATATTTTTTGTTACTCCTTTATTTTAAATTCATTTCCTGCCATTGATGTGATATAGCCTTTAATTTCCATCATGGTGAGCATTTGATTTACTTGTGAAATAGGCCATTCTAATTTTTTTGCTATTTCATTATTTGTCATTACCTTTTTTAATAGTAGATTATAGATTGGCTGATATTCTTTTTCTATTGTGGTTTGTATTTTTTCTTTTTTTACTTTTGGTTTTAATGATATTTGATTTTTTATAATATTGGGGCTTGTAATCCTACCTTCCGTAAGAACTTCTTCTATATTACTATCTTCAATTTTTGTTCCTAAATATTTATTTAGTTCAGACGCTTTTGCAATTAGTTTTGCTCCTTTTTTTATTAAATTGTTACAACCTACCCCATTTTTATCTTCTATGCTATGTGGGAGACAAAATACTTGCTTTTTTTGTTCTAACGCATATTTTGCTGTAATACTACTTCCACTACGATATTTTGCCTCTATTACAATAACTGCCATAGATAACCCTGCTATTATACGATTGCGTTTTGGAAAGAGTTTCATATCTATTTTTGTTTCTGGTGGATATTCGCTAACAATACAGCCTCCATTTTTTATTATTTCTTGATACAATGGTATATTTTCATTTGGATATATATGTTCAAATCCTGAAGCAATTACTGCTATTGTTTTTCCTTGCTCTTCCATAGAATATTTATGCGCCATGCTGTCAATTCCTAGTGCTAATCCGCTTACTACTGCAATGTTAGAATTTGCTATATTATTTGAAAATAATGCGGTATATTTTTTTCCATATTCACTTGCTTTTCTACTTCCTACTATAGCAATACTTTGCTTATTTAATAGTGTTGCATCTCCTATTACATATAATTTTTGTGGTGGATTTTTTATTTTCTTTAATGTTTCTGGGTATCTTTTATCTGTATATTTTATTTGTTGTATCTTTTGAATTTGTTTTTTATTTTTTGTTTGTTTTATATTTTTTATTTGCTTTATATTTTCTATTTGCTTTATATTTTTCGTTTGCTTTTTATTTTCTATTTGCTTTATATTTTTTGTTTGTTTTATATTTTTTAATTGCTTTATATTTTTCATTTGTTTTATATTTTCTATTTGCTTTTTATTTTGGGCTCTGTATATTTTTATTGTTTTATCCTCTTTTCTATTTATAATTCATTTTTATACTTTATTTCTTTTTTGTTTTAATTAAAAGTTCTAATAATTATACAAATTTTTTAACTAATTTTTAATATTTCCAATATTTTTTGTCTAGACTTCTGTATTGTATTGCTTCTGCAATATGTGGTGTTTCTATTTTTTCTTTTCCTTCTAAATCTGCTATGGTTCTTGCTACTTTTAGAATTCTTCCATATGCTCTTGCACTTAAGTTTAGTCTATCAAATGCCTGTTTTAATAACATATTTTCTTCTTTTCCTAGCACACAATATTTTTCTTGTAAGTTAGGTGTAAGTTCACTATTTGAATAAATGCCTTCTTTTTCATATCTCTTTAGCTGTATTTTTCTTGCTTTGTTTATTCTTTCTTTGATTTGTTCAGATGTTTCTTCTTTACTATTTCTTTCTAAATGTTTATATTCTACTTGTGATACTTCTACTTGAATATCTATTCTATCTAATAATGGGCCACTGATTTTGGCTAGATATTTATGAATTGCTTGTGGCTGGCATGTACATTCTTTTTGTTTTGATCCATAAAAGCCACAAGGACATGGATTCATTGATGCAACTAGCATAAAGTTACATGGAAATGTAAGTGTATTACTAACTCGGCTTATTGTTATTTTTTTGTCTTCTAATGGACCTCTCATTACTTCTAATGTATTTTTATTAAATTCTGGTAGTTCATCTAAAAATAATATGCCATGATGTGCTAAGCTGACCTCTCCAGGTTTGGGAAAAATGCCTCCTCCAACTAAGGAAGTTGATGAAATTGTATGGTGTGGCGCACGAAATGGCCTTTCTACTATAAGTGGATTTTCTTTGCTTAAGGTGCCTGCTACGCTATGTATTTTTGTTGTTTCTAATGATTCGTCAAAGCTTAAGTCTGGCAATATAGATGGAATTCTTCTTGCCATCATGGTTTTTCCGTGAACCGTGGATTTCCAATTAGTAATATGTTGTGATTTCCTGCGGCTGCTACTTCTATTGCTCTTTTGATGTTTTCTTGACCTTTTACTTCGCTAAAGTCTAGTTGATTTTTTTCTTTCTTTTTATAGAGTTGTTCTATTTGAACTTGATAAGGTGTGATTTCTTCCCTAGAGTTTAAATATTCTACAACTTGATATAAACTTTCTGCTCCTATGATTTCAATATTTTTTACTACTGCCGCTTCTTTGGCATTTTTGATTGGTAGTATTATTTTTTTTATTCCTAATTTTTGTGCTTCTATACACATTGGTAGAACTCCATTTATTTGATTTAAACGACCGTCTAAAGATAGTTCTCCTAGAAATGCTATATTTTCTAGTTTACTTTGCCTAATTTCTCCAAGACATGCTAATATTCCAATTGCTATTGGTAAGTCGAAGAAAGAGCCTTCTTTTTTTGTGTTTGCTGGTGCTAGGTTTATTACAATTTTTCTACTTAGTAGTTCGTAGCAAGAATTTTTTATGGCTGTTTTTACTCTTTCTTTTGATTCTCTAACGCTAGTGTCGGGAAGCCCGTACTATTTCCCATGCTGGAATTCCTGAGGATACATCTACTTGCACTGATACTAGATAGCCTTCTAACCCATTTAATGACATACTTTTTACGATTGATAACATGATTCCCTCTTTTCTTTTTGTGATATTTTTATTTTATAGTTTTATTTCGTAACTTTATTTTGTAATTTTCTTTTGTAACTTCTTTTGTAACTTTTTTTGTATTTTTTATTTATTGTATTTTATTGTTTTAGTTACATAAGTTATATTATGTATATCATGTTTTGCTTCGTATTGCAAGTATTTTTCATCGTCAAATGTCGACTTTATTCTACAATTTTCTATTATGAGCTAGAAATGGCTTTAAACCAATAATAGATTTACTAATACAATTTTTTTATAACAAATAATATATAGAGATAATATATAGAAATAGAAATAATGCATAGAAATAGTGCATAAAAGTAGTGCACAAAAATAGTGCACAAAAATAGTGTATAAAAGTAGTGCATAAAAGTAATACATAAAAGTAGTGCACAAAAATAATAGCACAACATTATTGTTGTGCTACTAATTATATTAAATGATGAGCAAAGTATATAATTCTTATTTTTCTATTTTATATTGTTTATTACTTGCTTTAGTATTTTTTTTGAATTTGAATAAGTAATTCTTTCTATTGCTTCTTCAAGTGGAAGCCATTCTATGTTTTTTATTTCTGATTCTTGCTTTTTTGTTTGCGTTTCTTTACATGTTGCAAGGAAGAAAATAACTTGCTTAAATGTGCCTTCTTTTGGACAATATTCACTTACATATCTCTTATCTTCTTGTACTACAACATCAATGTTTGTTTCTTCTTTTACTTCTCTTATTGCTGTTTGTATTTCTGTTTCATTTTTTTCTATATGCCCTTTTGGGAAATCCCAATGACCTTCATTGTGTTGGACTAGTAGTACTTTATTTTCATGGATAATTATACATCCACATGATTTTTCGTAGTTCATAATATGCCCCCTTGAATCTACAATTTATTTATATGTTTGTATATCCACATATAAAGTTATTCTTCTATTAATCTTATTCTTTGAGAATGTCTTTTTGGTATATCAACTTTTAAATTTTTATAATCTAATGTTTCAATCCAGTTATACAATTTAGCTTGCAATAATTTTACATCTTTTCTATATTGTATTGGTTCTTGAAAAATTATATTTTGTATCTTTTCAGTTAACTCTCCAAAATATATTTCTTTATTTTCTTGTTTTTCCAAAATGTTAATTAGCCATTGTACAATTTTAGTATTATAAAATTTTTCTTTTATGACTTCTATAGAATCATCTTTATATATATCCAAAAATACCTCATCGTCTAGCATTTCTGTTGGCAAAGCATTAATTGGAAAATCATCTTGGAATAAAACATTATATGAATTAATATTTTTAGCAATAATTTCTTTATTCCATTCATTCTTTATAATAGGTGTATAATTTATTGAATTAATTTGCTTTTTCATCTTTTCAAATAGATTATCATTCATTAACAATGCTTCCGAAAACACTTCTTCTATTTGTATTTTTTCTTCATTATCTAATTCAAATCTTTTTGACATTTCTAAGTTTCCTTTTTTATTAATGCTTAGCCCTTTATTAGTAGCATTAGCACTGCCCATATAACAGATATTTTGGTCTATTACATAAATTTTTGCATGTAAATTAAACTGCACATATAAACTCCAATTATTTTTTTTGCAATATTCATATATTTCTAAATCTGTTACTTTTGATAGTATATCATCTAGTCTAAATCTAACCAACAGTCTTTTAGAAATACCTTGTTTTTCGCCTATTTGTGCGTCCAAAAATTCCAATGCATCCTTTTTACAAAATGCACTAATAATACTTATGCTATTTTCAGATACTTTTAGGTCTTTTGCTAAATTTTCTTTCATAGCTTCAAACATTAATATACTCATATTATTCTCCATATTGTGATTTTATATATCTTGTTAATTTATAGTTCCATTCTTCAACAACTGATCTTATCTTTTTCTCTTCTTCTATTGATGATTCATCCATAACTCTTGCTAATGATGCTAAAAATATTTCAAATATTTCTATAATTTCTTTATTTTCTTTTATTTTTTCTAGGAATTTTTCATAAAATATATGGTCTGTATTAATTATACATTTACATATACCTCTGCTTATGTCGACTTCAAAAAAATTAACACTTGATAGTCTGTCATAACCTATAGTTACTTTATTTAGTAAAATCTTCTCTATATCCTCATTTGTTGGATTATCTATTTGCTTTATATCCTTTAAAACCCTTATTGCTTCCTCTTGAGTTTCTTTTGTTGTCATTTTTTCTTTTTGTTTACCTGTTATAGTTTCTCTATCTGTATCATCTGTATTACTATTTATTGCATTTTCACTACCTGTTGTAACTGAATCAGAGCCTGTTTTTTCATCTCTTAAACTAGAATTTCTTTTCCTCATATCTCTTATTGTTTTTTCTATAACATCTTGTATTTGCAACCAAATTGGTTTTACATAATCAATGTTTTCATCTAATTTATAGAATTTTATTTCTTCATCTTCCATTTTTTTAAGAATTACACCTTGTTTATTATTAGATACCCCAAAAGCTTCATCTAGTTCAGGCATAAACCTAATTTCGCATCCCCACCATCTGTCCTCTGGAATATACTCTGAATTATCTGCAAAGTCAAATCTACCAAAATCTATTTCCCTGTTAGCTCTTACTACTGATATTCCTGCATATTTTGACATAATTTCTTTACCTACTCCTACTAATCCTGGCTTTTTCTTAATATATTTTATACTATAAAACTCTTCTTTAACAACTGAGAATTTAATTATAACCTTAGATTCTTTCTTGACTTTTTCTTCTTCATCAAAATATTCTATTGGAACTTCTACTTCTCCCTTATCATTACTACCTTTAATAAGAAAAGGCTCAAAAAATGGTTCCGTAAAGTTACCCCCATTCCTTAACTTATATTCTGTTGGATTTTCCCTGTCACCTAAGACTAAATTATTTTCCATTAAAAATAATGGATCATTTGGTAATATTTCTTTATCTAAATTTTCGTTATTTTGACTAATTGTAAATATTCTTTGCTCTTTACTTTGTATTAAATATCTAAACTTTTTTCCTAGGTTTTTATCTAAATTAGCAAATAAAGTACTTACTTTCCTTGGAAGATTTCTATCACATTTTTTCCATATTACTAAAGTTCCACTTTTTCTAAAATCTATTTCTTCGTTATCAAAAGATGGCCATTTTGCATGTACATATTTTTGATACTCATCTGGAATTTGATCTTTTTTCACATTATAATTGGTTTGTTTCCTATCTTTTACTTCTTTTAAGTCTAAATAAACAGATTGACAATTCTCTATTCCATTTTGCCATGAATATATTTCAACTCTTGTACATACAGACATAGAAGATTGTGTTAGTCCTACACCAAATCTTCCAATTCCCCTTCTAGTCTTTCTCTTATCACTTGCGCCTAATTTTAAGCATGATTGTAATGTATTTTCATTCATGCCTATTCCGTTATCTAAAAAAGCTATCTGCGCTATTCCGTTTCTTCCATCTACATCACCTTCACTAGCTATTATAAATGTTTCTTTCGCATTTGCTTCAATAGAATTGTCTATTATTTCTGCTATCGCATTATCTGCACTATTATATCCTGTAGAACGTATACTATCAGCTAAAAATTCACTATCCATAAAACCATTTTCATTTATTTTATTTTCTTCCATTTTATCTTCCTCCCCAAAATTTATTAAAATATTCGAATGCTTCTTCTGCACTATATTGTTCTAAATTATCTTTTATATCTATTAGTAGGCATATCTCATTTCCTCCCATTTCTGGTCCGCGTAAGCCTCTTCCTATCATTTGACTATATAATGATACTGAACTAGTTGGTCTTGCTATTAATACACATTTTATATTAGTAGAATCAAAACCTGTTGTCAATACACCATAATTTATTAATATTTTTACTTCATTACTTTTAAATTTTCTAATATTCTCTTTTCTTTCGTTAGGCGGTGTTTCACCATATACTGCAACATTATCTATTCCATTCATTGTTAGTATTGCTGAAAGTGTTTTTCCATGCTCTATAGAACATGCAAATACTATTGTTGGAGTACCTCTTTCATTTAATTCTTTCAATTCTTTAAGTATTGCCTTATTTCTAGATTTATTTGTTTCTATCTTCTTAATAATTTTATCTGGAAAATCTTCTCCATCTTTTATTTGTTTAAGTTGTGTTAATATTTCATTTAATTCTTCTTTTGATAATCCTTCATATTCTAGTTGCTTTGTTTCTAATTTAGAAAGTATTCTTCTTTCTTGCAAATATTTAATTATTCCATTATCACCTTTAAAATTTGCATATTCATTTCTGCTTAAGTTTATTTGATTTAAAATATCAGGTCTTATCTCTATCGGATAATTACTAAACATATCACTTAATACTTTACTTTCTAAGTCATTTGTTCTACCCGGTGTTGCTGTAAGTCCTATAAGTGGCCTATATTCTTTCCTTATTTCTTCTCTACAATTTAAGTCTCTTATTATTTTTCTTGTTTCAGGAGCCATTGCTGTATGTGCTTCATCATATACAATTAGTTTCGTTCTAGCACGTATTTTTTCATATTTAGTAGTATTTTTAATTCTTCCTAATTTTTGTATACTAGAAAACATTATTCCGTTTTCTATTTCTTCTTCATTAAAATCATACTTATCCCATAGTCTATATAACTTTATTGTTTCATTGCCTAAATGTTCCCATGTGTTTTTGAAACTACTACAAGCCTGTTCTAGTAATTCTTTTCTGTCTGTTATCCATAAGACTATTCCTTCATTTTTTATTATTTTAATTATATAATTCGTTATTATATGCATACTAGTTTTTGTTTTTCCAGTTCCTGTCGGCATTCTAATTAACATATTTCTTGGTATCAGACTTTCTTGTTTTAATCTATTTAGACTTTGTTGTTTTATAATAAATTGGTAATCTTGTAACTCGAAAAATCTTTTATTATTTTCTGAAATTTGCCCAGGGCATACTTCTTCTATTGAAGGTTCATATATGTAGTTATCTTTACTAAAGTATTCTTCTGCTTTTATTCCGAAAAAACTTAAAAAAACTCTTGATTCTTTTGAATTCTTCCATTTGATATTTGAAAAAGCCTCTATAATATTATTAATATCTTGATCATCTCTATACTGTATTTTCATTACATCTGCTAATTTAATAATTTCTTCATCAGATAATTGTCCTAGTAGTTCTATTCTTATTTGTAAATCTTCAAATATTTCCTCACCTTTTAATGCTAATAACATATTGCATAAATTTGAACTTGATAATATGTTTTCTATATTATTAAAATTACATTCTACTAGTAATTCTATATTTTCATTGCCTATGAAATTTCTTAATTTTGTTGGAGTTGTTCTTTGTAAGTATGTTTTTATTTTCTCAATATCCATATGCTACCTCTCCTTTTTTTATAAAGTTTTTACAGCTTCTACTAATTTGTCTATTTCTTCTTTAGAATTAAAGTAATTTACACTTATTCTCACTGTTCCATTAAAATGTAATGAATCGATAAAATTGTGAACTAATGGTGCACAGTGATATCCAGTTCTTACCGCAATATCAAATTCTTCATCTAATATACTTCCAACTTCATCAGCACTATATCCTTCAATATTTATTGATAGTATTCCGACACATTTTTTTTTATTAGTGGGAACATATATTCTAACTTTTGGTATATTTTTTAGTTTATTATACATATATTCTGTTAATTCTTTTTCTTTTTTTTCTATATCTGTTTTTTGTAGCCACTTTAAACTTTCATTAAGTCCCATAATAGCAATAATATTTTTACTACTAGGTTCGTATTTATTAGGTAATTCTTCTGGCATATTAAGATTTAGACTGTCTGATCCTGTTCCTCCAAATTCGATTGTTTCTAAATCTACATTACTTAACTTTACAAATCCGGCTATTCCAAAACTTGCATATAATGATTTATGTCCTGCAAATACAATAAAATCTGTATCTACTTTTGTTATATCTCTATCTATTCCAAATGACTGAGATGCATCAAGAACATTTATAGAATTATATTTCTTGCCTTCTTTAAAAATTTCGTTTATAGGGAGCTTGTACCCTGTAACATTACTTTTAGAAGAACATATAATACATTTAGGTCTTTTTAAGGCAAACATATCCCATGCTTCATCACTTATATTCCAAGATATATTATCAAATGGTAATATAATTATGTTCACATTGAATTTTTGTTTTATATACTCAAGCGGCCTCATTACAGAATTATGTTCAAAAGGTGAAACATAGATATTATCGCCTTCATTCCATTTTAATCCTAATATAATATTGTTTAGAGCACTTGTAGCAGATGTTTTAAATATAACATTATTTTTATCTGCTTTAATAATATCTGCTACCAATTGTCTTGTTTCGTCAATTTTTATGGATAATTCTTTTGCTTTCTTATAACTACCTCTTCCTGCATTAAATGCCATTTCTCTATTAGCTTTATCTAATGCTTTATATACGCATTCCGGTTTAGGGTATGTTGTAGCTGCATTATCAAAATAAATCATTTTCTCACCTCTTACATATATTTTTTTATTAGTTGCAATAATACTCTTATTTTTTCACTTTCTGAAATTGCATCACCATATTCTTCTAATGAATCTTCAATATTATTTTTTAAAGTTTTTCCTAATAAACTTATTTCTGAAGAATTTATATATTTTTGGACTTCCCCTTTTCCATCTGAAATTAAAATTCTTTCTTGTTCCCCTAAATCAGAGTTTTCTATTTTCTTTATTTCATCAAATATGTTGTTTAATCTTTCAAAAAATTCATTATATGTATTTTCTTGCCAATCTTCTATATACCTTCCAACTATTATATTTGATATGTTTTCAATAATTTCCCTATCGTTGTAAGTATTTAAATCTTTTATATAGTCAAATATTTTCTTGATTTCTAATCTTATGACAGTTTCTTTTACTTGTGGACTTATCGTTTTGTTCCAATTGTTTAAAATTATATTTAAATTACTTGTTGAATTATGTTCAAATTTTTCCTTGAAATCATATACTAGAGCATCTATATATTCATTCAAATAGTTATCATATATTTTTTTGAATGAGTTCATATCTTTAGTTAAACTTTCATAATTTTCTTCCCCAAAACTTTTTTCAATTTTTTGAAATAAAAATTCATTATTATTCATATCAGGTTTTAATAAATCATTTTTTATTTCTATATATGAGTTTTTGAATATTATAGAATTGGTAGTTGATACTTCTCTCGTTATTTTTGGTAAAGATAAAATCCATTTCTTCATTTCACTAGTTAATATTTTTATGTTATTTCTATAATTTTCTGTTTCATTTATTTCAAATATTTTGAATAAATTTGATACAAAATTTATCTTATTTGAAGTTCCTTTTTCAACATATATATAATATTTTTCTGGTTCGTCAATCATTTTTGAAATATTTTCACCATTAATATCTATTTCTTTATTTTGATAATATAAGACAATATTCTCTCCATATTCTTCTATAGAAATAGCTATCAATATTGGCAAGATACCTTTTCTTATTCCATATGGCTTGTCTTCCATGATTTGGCATAATTCTTTTATATTGGTTTTATCTTTATTTTCTGAGTCTTTTATGAATTTCTTTATTATATCTAATACATATCTTATATCTTGATTATCTTTTTTCTCTACTATAGCTTTATAGATTGTAGCTTCAGCACTTGTATCATTTTTTATCATATTTTTATCTGCATTTAAAATTGAATCAATCACAATTTCTCTTGATTTTCGCATCTGAGCAGAAATTTCATTTTTGTTCATCATTTCGTTATTGATTATAGGAGTATTGGGATATATTTCTTCACAAATATTTGAAATTAGTGTTGTTAATTTTTCATGTTTTATAGTTTTATTTAAGTAATAAATTTCTTTAATATTATTCTGCTCTAGTTTCTTTTCAATTTCATTTTGTACTATCTCTATTTCTTCGTTTTCTATTAAGTCTAGTTCTCTAATTATTTCTTCTTCATTATCTTCTATGTTTTTTATATACTGTATTGCTTCATATTCTTTTAGTGCTTGAAATAAATCTTGTGAAAATGTTTCTGTTGGGATTCTTAATATAACTTTTTCATCATTTATTTGTGCAATTTTTTCTTTAAATTTATCTGTATTATTACTTTTTTTGATGAGATTTAGTATCAGCCCATCGCTAAAATTTTCTTCTTCAAGTATCTTAAATGATCCTATATTATTTAGTTCATCTTCCGAAACAAATAACATTTTGAAGAATCTTGTCATTTTAAATTCTTGATTATATCTTCTTGGAATTACATATCCTAGATCAACAATTTTATTTAAGGTTTCCTTTTCATTAATTTCTGAAAATCTTGTTTTTACTATTCTATCTATATCTTTTAATACTTCTCTATTATATACAGTACAAAAATCATATACTCCATTTATCTTTTTTCTTTTTATTACACCTTTTTCTATTAAATTATCAATTCTTTTCTTAAATACCTTTTCTTCCATATCTAAAGCTAAGATTATGGTATTATCTTTAGGCTGTATTTCTTCAAATTTATTTATCATATATATTATTGCTATTGCTTTTATTATCTTCTTATCTTCTTCATCATCGATTTTATTTATAGCATTTTCAGCTTTAGTCCAAATTTCTTTAATATGCTGACTACTTCCTTTTTTTAATATATTATAAAAATAGTCATAGATTTTGTCTATATTAAATAATTCTTCATCCTCTTTATTACTTGTAAAATATTTGAATCCATTTATATCGTCATCTGCTAAAAATGTAAATAATGTTCTTTCATTTTGTGCTATTTCTTCACTTAATTGTATTAAGGAATATACTGTTATTGGGTTTAGAGGATAACAACCTTCATATATAATTTCTTTATTTTTATCGATTCTAACAAATGAAAATTCTTCTTCTATTTTATTATAGAATTCCTTTTTTTCTTTCATTTTATTTTCTATATATTTGAAGAATTTTTCTTTTTTTAAAATAGTTTGAGAAACAATTTCATAGTTTTGTTCCATACTTCTGTTGAATCTTATTTCTTTAAATCTTCCTTCTACTGTCTTAAAAGCATTTACTTTATTCTCTTTTAAGTCTTTTATGTATTCATTAATTGTTTTGTGAGTAATACATGAAAATATAATTTGTTCGCTTTTTCCTGTTCTTGAAGCCATTTCCGCAAAATCTTGTATGATTTTTAAATCTTTCATCATGTTTTCATTGCCAACATATTCTAAGAATTTACTAAATTCATCAAATATTATTAGCATACCATTGTAGCCATGTTCTGCTATTCTATGATTTATATCTCTATAGTATTTTACTAAGTCTGTATTCACTAATGGATTAAATTCTATTCCATGCATAACACAACTATAAACGGATTTAAATAACTTGTAGCTTAATTCATCATATATTTTTAATTTATTTTTTAATTCAGTTATATTTGTTCCTTCTTTTTCTAAGCATTTATTTAACTTCGTTATTACTTCTTTATAATCTTCTTTTTCCCATTTTTCTATAACGCTTATAGCTACATCAAAATATGTGTCAATAACTATATCTTCTATTTTTTCTCTCTCTAAAGCTTCTGACATTGATAATAAGAATGCTTGATTCATGTTGCTATAATTACTATTTATAATAATTGGCATGTATTTTAGTTTTCGTTCTCTTATTTCAGATAACTTAAAATATAAAGATTCATTTATTTTTTTTATTTTTTCTAGTAATTCATTAATTATTTCTTGTTGTTCATTATTATAATTGTTTAACACTGTAATCAGAACTAATAATAGATGAGATTTTCCTTTTCCATATGGTCCTACTAATGTAGTAGATTTACTAGCATTACCTAAAATGCTATCTATATAGTATTCTAATATTTCACAACTATCATTAGTTGGTATATACTCTTTTATTTTATTTATATTATTAATATCAAACTGTAAATTTATTGAATATTGAAAATTTTCATTAATTTCTACTATATCAGAGTATTTCAATGTTAGTTCTCCTTTCCAAAATGTATTTCAAATATTTCTTTTAGGCTATATTTTTTATTTATATATACCATATTCAAACCAGCCGTTCTGTTTAATGTAATTAACCCCATTCTTTTTAAAATATCTAAATAATCATTTAATAGAATTTTGTCTAGATTTAATAGTTTACCTACAGAATTATCTGCTCTTAATAGTTCTTCTATATTAATACTATCTTTTTCTTTTGCTTGATTTATCAATACCCAATATACAACATATGGATCTAAATTATTCATTGATGACTTTTCTTTTACATATATATCTTTGTCCAATTTTTTTATTAATTTTAGTTCTACTAATGGACATGTAAAATTGTTTTCAGGGGTATCGTTCTTTTGTTCATTCGTGTATGTTTTTAATAATGCAGAAATTTCATCATTTAAAATTTTTGCATTATATTCTAAATTATTACTTTTCAATATATATTCTATTCTTGCTTGTAAATCAATTTTTGTAAACTCTGTTAAATTACATTTATTAAAAAATAAGTTCCATATTAGGGCTCTTTCTTCATTTTGCACTATATATATATGTATAAAATATAAGCTGAATATATCTTCAATATATGGGTCTTTATCTTTTATTAGTTTTCCTAATTCACTTAGCACATAGCTATTTTTTTTATCTTCTATAATTAAATTTGAAACTATTAACCAATATTTCAATGATTTAACCATATTCGTTCCAATTCCAAATATATCTGTTAAATTTTTTTCTGAAAAAATTTTAGGATTCTTGCTTACCTCAAATATTCCTTTTGCAAGCCAACCTTCCCTTATTGAAAAACTTTCATGTCCTTTTAACTTAACTTTGTTATTCATTTTTTACTCTCCTATTTTAGTGCGTAATATCTTTTTCATAAAACACCCTCCTGAAAAGTGTTTTACACATTCTAAACAACCTACACATTTATTTTCATCTATCGTATAATTAATTTCTTTATTAGCACCTATATTCAAAATTTTTATTGCATTATATTTACAGTTACTTTCACATGCTAGACATCCTATACAAGTTTGAAATTTAGTTATTTGATTTTTTATTAATGTTTCTGATGATTTGATGTCTTTAAATGGACCTATAAATTTTAATACTGAAACTTTTAGTGTTCTTTGACCTTTTTTTCCTGTTAATTTTAACATTGGTTCATTTGTTTTTTTATTTAATACATATATTTCATTTAATCTCTTATTTCCTATTGTATAATTTATAGTTCCAAAAGGTTTAAATAGTTCATATAGATTTTCGTTAATTTCTTTGTTTAATTCAAAATTTATAGTATTTTCTATTAGAGCACATGGCTTAAATTCAACTATTGCATTTTTGCTAAATTCAAGTCCATTTCCACCTTGTCTTGCTTTCCAACCACCTTCTTCAATATATTCTAATGGATCAGGTTTTCCAATTGATTTTGCAAATTCTACTAAAATTTCTTTAAATTCATCATACATTTTAGGCATATATATTGAAGAAAGAAATTCAGACCATGAACTATTATTAGGACAACACCAACAGCCCACTCTAGAGAATCCTTGTTTATACGCGTCATTAAAATCTATTTTATTTGATAATATATACAACCATATATCAAATTCAATCCAGTCTATTATAGGTGAGACCACTATTTGTTTAGCTATTTTTGAGTCTTTACTTTCTCTATCATATTTACTTCTTGCAATTGATTCATTTCTTCTAATCCCCTGAAATGTCAAAATATTTTTCTTTTCTCTAAATGTTGTATCTATTTTCCTAGTTATAGCTCCTGTTTTGAAAATAGTACAACACCATCTCATCATTCGACTAGGTGGCCCTATTACTTTGCATAGCTCAGTAAAATTTTGTTCTTTATTTTTTGCCACTAGCATAGGTGTATGTCTATGTTCTTCTTTAAATCTTTTTATATACTCTCCTGTCGTAGGATATTCTAATGTTGTATCTCCATATATATGTATAATATTTTCTCTTCCTAATGCTTTCATTACAATATCACTAGTTACTGTGGAATCTTTTCCACCACTGAAAGATATAAACATTTCATCTGTTTTATAATCTTTTGATTGATTTCTTATGTATTCTATTGCTTCGTTCATTATATAGTTCAATCTAATCTTATTAGACTGTATAAATTTTTTTATATACTCTTGTTCATAAAATTTATCTACATACTTTTGATTTTTTTTACTTTCTATTTCAATTTTTTCTATTACATCTTTAGGATTAACTTTACTTAAAATTTCCTTTATGGAAAATTTGATTTTTTTTCCATTAACTATATAATTATTTCCACTAGTATTCCATACTGAATCATTTATGTATTTATAGGGTTCTCCTCTCAATATTTCAAATAGTAATCTTTCTTCAGCAAATACAGGTCTGATGTCTGTTCCTATATATTTACCTTCTTTGTTGCATAGTGAACATTTTTTATCATAATTAGGAATATTGCAATTTTCACACCAATATATTTCTGATTTACTAATTTGCGCCCTTTGATTACAAATAGGGCATATACTAGTTTCGCATTCTATATCGTTACAATTACTACAAGTATATCTAATCATTTAATTTCTCCATCTTATATTTTTCTTCGTTATTATACCATATACTACAAATTTCTTCAATATTTTTATGGAAGAAATATTATATTTTTATTTTTTCTTCCAGAAATATTTTTTCTTTTAATAATTTCAAAATATATTAAATATTCGGAAGTTTGACACTTTCTTAATAAAAAAATTTTGTTAAGCACTGAAAATGCTTATTTTTTTTGTAAAATTTTTAA
>CANQFS010000012.1 GCA_947599825.1 uncultured Clostridia bacterium | reverse complement strand
TGGAGGCGCCACCCGGATTTGAACCGGGGATCAGAGTTTTGCAGACTCGTGCCTTACCACTTGGCTATAGCGCCGAATATTTAAATTTTTTTGCACCTGAATAACTTTCCTTACCTGCGACTCGCTTCGCTCACTGCATACTGACGCTGTAACTCGCTAAAGCTCGAACAGCCTCAGCAACTTGGCTATAGCGCCGAATATTTAAATTTTTTTTTGCACCTGAATAACTTTCCTTACCTGCGACTCGCTTCGCTCGCTGCATACAAAGATTATATATTTAAACAGGTATATTATAAAAATGGAGCGGAAAACGGGGCTCAAACCCGCGACCTCTGCCTTGGCAAGGCAGCGCTCTATCAACTGAGCTATTTCCGCATATGCTTTTTTTCAAGCATATCTATCATAGCAAAATTGTTGCAAAAAGTCAATAGTTTTTAATTGGTTTTGTGAAAATACTTTTAGAGTAAGTACTGTCACTTAACTTTTTACACTTCTTAATATTTTTTCACAGGTTTTTATAGAAATTGCCCTGTTCCTATAATATAAATAAGTTTTAACATATAAGATTTTATATTCTTCTTTTTTATTTCTTTTGCACTTACAATATCTATTGTTTCTATTATTTCGTCTTGTTTTTTTACTATGATATTCCCTATTTTAGTTTCTTTTTGCAGTGGTGCTTCATATTGATAGATAGCGTTGATTTCTATTTTTATATTGTTTTCTTCGCCTATTTTTATTGGTATGCTTTTTCTTTGTATGTCTGATAGTTTTAATTCTAATGCATTGCTATCTGCTTTATTTATATATATGCGATTTGTATTGATTTGTTTCCATTTTTCAAATTCTTCTTGTATTTTTTCTTCTAAATTTACTCTTGTGTAGTTTGAAAATGCATATTCTATTAGTTTACTACTGTCTGATGTTCTTTGCTTTTTTGTGTCACACCCTAATACAACGGTTATGATTTGATTTCCATCTCTTGTGCAAGAAGTAACCAAACATCTTCCTGCTCCGTTTGTGAAGCCTGTTTTTACACCGTTCACTCCTGGTGTATATCCTAGCAATTCATTTGTATTTGATATGTTTCTACTTACTCCATTTATTGTTATATTGGTATTTTGCGTATTGACTATTTTGCAAAATGTTTCGTTGTTTAGTGCATAGTCTGTAAGTAGTGCAAGTTCATAAGCTGTTGTGTAGTGATTACTATCATCTAATCCATGTGGTGTTACAAAATGTGTATTGTTTAGTCCTAATTCTTCTGCTTTTTGGTTCATTAGTTTTGCAAATCCTTCTACACTTCCTCCTACATGTTCTGCTAATGCTACTGCTGCATCGTTTCCGTGAACGAAGCATTAGTCCATATAATAAATCATGTACTGTTATTTTGTCCCCTGCTGTTATTTTTAATCTTGAGCCTCCTGTTCCTGCTGCTTTTTTTGATATTGTTACTATATCTGATAAGTTACTATTTTCTAATACTACAATTGATGTCATTATTTTAGTTGTAGATGCCATTGCTCTTTTTTGTGTTTCATTTTTTGCCCATATAATTTCTTTGGTTGTTCTATCGTAAATAATAGCTGACCTTGCATTTAATATTGGCTCTTCTGCCTGCTTTGTTACTGTTTCTATAGTAACTTCTTGCAGTTCCTCTAGCCCTATTTCTTCTTCGTCTGCATCGTCTGCTAATGCAAGCGTAGGGAAAGATATTGTAATTAATAGTAAAAGAATAAATATTTTCTTTTTTATCATGGAAAATCACCTTTTACATTTTATTTTGTAAAGGTGATTTTTATACTATTTTTTTAATTACCTACTATTTCTGTCGTGTCCTAGCTCTTCTTCTAATTCGTCTGTGACCATTTCTATTATTTCTTTTGTTTCTTTTTTAGGATTTTCTTTTCTTTTTTCTTCAAATAGTTCTTTTGCTTTTTGACTATTTGGCTCTCCTTCTTTATAGTATCCCCACTTTACGGCTAAAGCTGTGTAATTTACTTCATCGTGTACGTGTGATTTTGTATTTTTTTCTCCGTCTATGTCTTTTGTTTCCATTTTGTCATTTTTTCTTATTTTTCCTGATTTATCTTCATGTGATTTTGCTTCTTGATATCCTTCTTCTACACTTCTATATCCGTCTTCATATTCTCCTGCTAAGTCTCTTTCTTCTTTTTTCATTTCCCATACGTTGTCTGTTTCTAGTTCTCTGTCTAAACTTTTATTTCCTTCTACTCCTTTTCCTCCAATGGTTTTTCGTGGTGAATGATATACTTTTATTTCTCCATATTCTCCATTTTTTACGGCTAAAGTTCCTTCTCCTATTTTAAATCTAGATAATACAGAGTCTTGACTTACTTGCCCTTTTTGGTTTACTTGATAGTTTATTTCTCTTGGATTGTTTCCTTCTGCATAGTCTTGTTCTATTTCTATAGGCATAACGGTGCCATCTTTACTTATTGCTACTAATGAATATCTGGTTGTGTTTACTTTTGCTTTTTCTCCTTTTTCATTTACTAAATTTTTTCTCTCATTTGATTCTATTATTCCAATTTTGATGAATTCTTTCCCTTCTACTTGTGGAAGCTTGCCATTGTCTTTTAATATTTTTCCTAGTGTTTTCATGTCTGTTACTTTATCTTTTGTTTCCATTTCTTGTTTAATGTTTACGTCTTTTATGCTACTTTGCTCTTGATTTTGTTTATATATATTTTTTCGTGCTATGTCGTCTTTTGCTTTCATAGTTTTTTGTGAAAGATTTCTTTCTTGTTCTTTTCTTACTTTTTCATTTTCTCGTGTTTCTTTTTGTTTTTCTTTATTTTGTTCTCCTATTTCTTGTTTTAAGTCTAGAGTAACTATTCTTGTAATTTGCCTTTCTTCTATTCCTAATGCTTTTTCTATTAAGTGTTTTTCTTTTTCTTGCTCTTGTCTTAATGATATTTCTTTTTTATTTAAATCAATTGATTGCACTATATCTTTTATTTGCTTTGCTAGTTCGTTTTCTATTGTTTTTTCTTTAAAGATTATATTGTTTCCTTTTTGTTTTTTTACGTAAGTTCCTATTTCCGTAGTGTCTAAATAGTATTTGCCTATTTCTCCTTCATCTACTAAGTATAGCCCTACTATTTTTCCATTTATTTTTAGTCTTTCCATTAAATAAATGTCTTTTATTTGCCTATATTCTTCTTTTTCTTTTAGCTTCCTGTCTATTTTTTTGATGTCTTTTATAAATTTACGATTTGAAAGAAGAAAACCTATTAGGTTTCCTTCTCTTTCTTCTATTACTATGCATTTTTGTATAGTGTTTAGTAGTTCTTCTTCTGGCTCGTCTTCTTGTATATATATTACTTGGTTTTCTTTTATTGTTTGCGCTATATACCAATTATTTGTTTTATTTATAATTTTTACTTGAACTACTTTTCCTATTAATTCTCGTGAATTCATTATTTTTTATTTATTCCTCTCTCTTTTGCTTCATTTTTTTGTTTCTTATCTATTTAGACAAATTTTTTTACTCTTTTTTTACTTACTTTTTAGTCTTCTATATTATTATTCGTATTACTAGTTTTATTCTTCGACTTCTTCATCTTCTTCATCTTCTTCGTCGTCTTCTTCAACAGTTTCTTTTTCTTCTATTGAAAATGACATTGTAAAATCAGTTTCTTCATTTAATTTTACTACAATGCTTAAAGTAACTTCTCTTTCGCTTTCTTCTGTCATGTCTGTTACATTTACTCTATAAACATATAGCCCTACTACATTACTATTATATTCTTCATAGTTAATGTCGTTTATTAAAAATAGGTTTGTTTTTACAAATTTTTCAAAATCGTCTATTGTTTTAAATTGATTTTTCTTAAAATTGCTATCTAATAACTCATAAGCACTTTCAAAGTCTTGCATATTTAACATTTCAAAAAATTTGTCTATATTTAATATTCCTTTATCTCTATTGTTTGCTTGTTCGTAATTTTCTTTAAATTCTGCGCTTTCTATAGTATAATCGTCTAATTGTATTGTATAGTCTAATATTTCTCTTTCCTTTATTATATAGCGATTTCCATAGTAGTCTCGAATTTTATATATGGTTTCTTGGTCTTCTTCGGATACACTAACTGTTTTTGCTTGTGGCTCTAGTACATAGTCTCCCTTTGATTTTATATATGCTTCAAAAGAGCTTTGGGTTGGAAATCTTTTTTCTTTATAGTCTTCTTCTAATTTACTATAAGCTTCTTTTACGTTTGTGTTTAATAGTTTTGCAAATTCTTTTAAATACATACTTGCCATTTGGGTGTCTAATATGTTTACGCTATAATATGTGTTTGTTCCTTTTGGCTCTATGTTAGTGATTGTAATTTCTGGTATTTCATTATCAGAAGCTGGTACTGTTGCATTTGGAATAATGGCATAAGTTCCTTTTATTTTGTCTAATTGTACTGCTATTTTTATTGGTGTTTCTTCTGAATATTGCTTTCCAAAGATGTCGTCTCTAACAGTTCCTTCTATATAATAAGTAGATATATTTGTTGTATTATTTATTTCATACACTATTTTACTAGAAAATATTTGTGGCTTATTATATTTTTCTATTTTGCTAAGAACATTTTCCATTGTGATTCCATTATTTTTGATGTAGTCTGTAGATAATAAATTATATATGTTTTCTGCATCTTGGCTAACTACTTCTATTAGGTATTTGTCTACACAAGATGATACTGTGAAGAAAATGTTCTTATCTTTTACTCTGTTTATTGCTCCATATTCTATTACGATTTCTTCATATTCATCTTGCTCTTGCTTTGGTGGTTCTTTTTGAAGATTTAATAGAATTATTAGTGTTATAATTAGAAAAATAATGATACTAATAACAACATATATCCATTTTTTTAAGTTCACTTTTTCCTCCTTTTAGAAATACCAGTTTCCTCCAATGTCTTTTCCGGCTGGATATTTCTCTTTTATGCTATCACTTGTTGTTCTAAATCTTGTATATGTATGATTTCGAATTCCTTTATTTAATGCATCATCTACTGCTTGTTTTACATATGATGGTATTTGTGCTTTTCCACTTATAAATTGGTTGTAACGGTCTCCTCCATAGGCTGTAAATTGCTTAGGATATGTTATTTGTGCATATGGGTCACTTCCTCCATAGCTTTTCCATGCAGATGATTCACAACGATTTAATACACAAGTTATAACAGCTAATGCACCATCGTAGCTTTTGTCACATTCTCCGTGCTACTACTGCATAGATTACTTCTAATTGCGTAGCATTTCCTTCATCGTATGTTTTTCCTGTAGGTTGCTTATTAGTCATATTTACATAGTCTAATGGATCTACTTTTGTTCCATTTAATAGTACTTCAAAGTGTAAGTGTGGTCCTGTTGAATTTCCAGTTGAACCTGATTTTGCAATAACTTGTCCTTTTTTTACACTGTCTCCTTTTTTTACTAGTATTTCTGAATTGTGTGCATACCTTGTTTTGTAACCGTTTTGATGGTCTATGGTAATATAATTTCCATAACCATCTGGATCATTTCCAACATATTCTACAACTCCATCTGCAGCAGCAAGTACGTCTGTTCCTTCTGCTACTGCAATATCTATTGCTCCATGGTCTGTACTTGCTGTTGGTGTTGGTGCTCTACGTTTTCCAAAGTATGAAGAAACTCTTACTTCCGCATTTTCGTCTAATGGCCACCAAAACATACCATAGGTAACGTTATCATCATAATCTGCATCTTCTAGTAATTCGTCAAAGTCTTCATCATCTAAATCAATCCATTCATTTTCTGGGAAGGTCATAATGTATTGCATATATTCTTTTAAGCCTTGCATTTTTGAGTTATATCCACTCATTTCTGGATCAGTACTTGTTGTTTCTAAAAGTGCATAAAGCATTTGCTCTCCACTTTGTAATTTGTTTAGTGGCATTTCTCTTTCTGTCGTATTTGGTAGTTTATATGATACATTTTTTCCATCTTTATCAAATTCGGCTTTTTTTACGCAGTTTTTTACGAGATCCTTTTCTTCAAAACAATCATCTTCATAACATTTTCCTTCTTTATTTCTAAGTAAACCTAAGAATTGTTTTGATTTTTTAGTTTCATCTACTAATATTTCTTGTGTATATTCGTTACTGCGGTTTAAAGTTTTTATTGTTTTTACTTGATCTGTTATTGTAGTTGTTGTTACATATTTCACATTTCCTTGCGAGTCTGGTGTTCCTGTTGAATATTTTACATCTTCTAATGCTTCTTCTACTACATTATAATCTTCGTCGCCATCATCTGTTCCCTCATAGTTTCCTTGCATTTCTTCATTTCCTATAATTTTGTTTGTATATTTATATAGCATAGCATATGACCATGTATTTACTTTTTGTATTTTTATTGTTGGTGTGTCTGTTTTATAGTAGTATTGTTTTTTACTAACTAGATAATCTGGATTGTCGTCTATTACTTCTCCGCTTGCATCATATTTTTTATAGTGACCTATTACTTCTTCTATATAAGATTCTTCTTGTATATTATCTAAAATGACTAGTTCTATATTTGTTTTTCTTGCTAAATATGCAACATGATATACAAATTCTGGGTTTTGGGTAATAAGGCATAGGCTAACTAAAAATTCGAATGGCATTGTATATTTTCTGACATAGTCTAAATATTTCTCTTTTTGTAAGGTTAATATTACTTTTGGCTCTTGCAATTCTTTGTCAGTTGTATGTTCATTACTTTGTTGTACTTCTTGTATTTCATCTACTTTATAGTAAAAAAGCTCTCTTGTTGCTCTATCTACTGTAAATATTTTTTTTGCTTTTTCATAGTCTATTTCTAATGGGTCTTTAGTTTGGTAGCTTAAAAATTCGTCCATATCTAGATATTCCATTTTCATAGTAGTGGCAGAATCAAGTCTAACAACGCCTTCTTCATCTACTTCATTTTTTGTACGGTATAAATAAATTCCACCATCTACTTTAGTGTCGTCAGTTTTTTTAACTAAAGTTTTTTTACCACGACGGTTAATTTCTTGTGAAATCATGTCTGCTCTTATGAATTCCCAAAGATATTTTTGTAACAATTTTCTGTTTTCTTCACTTGCTAATACTTCTTCATCGTTATAATCTACTTCTCCTAATAGCCTTAAATCTTCTATGGAAATTCCTAAATCTGTTAATTCTTCCATATAAACGTCTGCTAGTGTTAGTTCTTCTTTTGTTCCGTCTTCTTTTTCATAGAGAACTTTTTCATCAATATCTATCCAATAGTCATTTGTAATTTTAGTCCATAAACTAGTAGAAAAGTTTCCTATTCTACCTATTAATTCTCCCATTTTGTCTTTAATTGTATTGAATATGCTAAGTACTGAACCGGCAACAAATATAATAATAATAATTGGTATTATACTTTTTATAGCAATTAAAATTAGTTGTTTTTTTAGCATTTTCCTAAATTTTTCACTTTTTAGAAGATTTATCGCATTTTTAGCAGCCCCTAGAACATTTCCGGAGGCTGCATTTTTTGCAAGTTTTGCACTGTTACTTGCTACTTCTTTTACTTCTTTTAATTCGTTTTTATCCATATTAACCACCTTGTTTATACATCTATTGTAATGGTAATGTTTTCATTTTCTCCTTCTATTATGATATTATCAAAGCAAATGCTTTCAATTGTTGCTGATGAATTATATATTTTGTTTATTTTTAGTCTATAATTTCTTGTATTTTTTTCTCCTAAGGTTAATGAGTTACTTGGTATTTCATTAAAAAATGAATCATATTTTCCATTGTCATCTCCTATGGCATACGCCGAAGTTAGTGATATATTTTGCTTTCTATTGTTTTTTATTGTGATGGAATAAATTTCACATTCTTTATATACTTCTTTGGATAGTACTGTTACTTGTATTTCATCTTTTTCTATTGTTTTATTGATTGCTTTTGCTTGAATTAAACTATTTATGCTAATTTTCTGCTGTTTTTTATCAATAGTAATATAATCTTGATAGATATCACTATCTTGCATTTTTCCTGTTGATAATATGTCATTATAGAATTTTACTTCATAAGTGTAATAGTTTGAAGTGCTACTATAATTTTTTATTCCATATAGTTTTTTTTCTGTAAATATTAGTTCATAATAGTTTTTTATAAAAATTTCTTCTGTTGTATAAAATGCTTCTTTACATTCTTGTGTCAACATATTGTATGCTTCTTTTGTTTTTGCTTCATTACATAAATTGATAAATTGCTCAATTAGGTTTACATTTTCTTCTGTTGTTTGTTTGTCAACACTTTCTCCTGTTATTATAGATTTAAGTGGTAGTTGTGAAAAATCTTCTTCAACTGTATTTTGATTATTTTGTTGTCTCTTTTGTATTTTTGCAACATAATTTAGGAATTGAATGATAAAAATAAGAAAGGCTAGTGTGATTATGACTAAAATAATTTTTCCTCTATTTTGATTCCAGTAACTTATTATTTTATTCATTCTTCATTAGCCTCCTTTTTTTATTCTTTTATTTCTTTGGTTTTACTTGCCTTGGTGGCTTTTCTTGCGGTTGTTGTACCTCCCTTGGCTTTTCTTGCGGTTGTTTTATCTCCCTTGGCTTTTCTTGTGGTTGTTGTACCTCCCTTGGCTTTTCTTGTGGTTGTTTTTCTGCTGGTTTTTTCAATTCATGTGCTACATCATTTTGTGCTTTTAATACATTAAAAGTATAGTTCGTTATTTTTTCAGCATTTGCTTGTGAATAACCTTTGTTTGTAAGTTCTTGTGTAAATCTTGCTTGTTCTGGTTTTAGTTTTTTCTCATCTTTTAATACATCTGCTGTAATTTTATTTTCTTTTCCATATGCTGCAATGATTGCAGATTGTGAATCATCAATATGATATTTTTGTGCTACTTCTTGTGCTTTTATCATTTTCTTGATATCTGTTAGTCCTTGTGCAATATATGGATCTAAGCTATTCATTTTTACTTTTACTTCTCTTGCAGATGGTACAACTCCGCCATTTTGCGATGTCATCATATCTTTTAGATATTGTTTATTATATTTATCTTCTTTAAATTCTCTCCTTTTTGCAGCATCTTGATATCTTGTGTTTCCATTTGCTATATCTAATTCTCTACCAATTGCTGTTCCACCAAGTAATGCATCTGCGACAGCGGCTTTTTTATTTCCCGATTCTGCTTTTATTGCTTGAGTAGGTGCATATATTATACTTCTTTCTAGTAGATGACCTGCTCCAGTAATTAGGTTCCCTGCTGCATTTGCTACAGGTGTTCCAATTCTTCCACCTACATTTGCACCTGCCATAAAGGCTGCTGATGCTCCTGCAAGACCTCCTCCACTGGCTGCTGCAACTGCTGCTGCTAAAGAACCTACTCCTGCTTTAAATACTGTTCTTGTTCCGAATTTTGCAAATCCAGCAATACCTCTTGTTGCACCTTTTCCTATATTTTTAATTCCTTCCACTGCTCCTGCTTTAGTAATATTATGATATCTTCTCCAGTTTTTGAATCTGCTTGATTTTTCGTTCTTATTTTCACTTGCGTTGTCTGGTTTACCTTGCTCTGGAGCTTCGTCTTGTGGTTGTGGATTACTATCTGGCATAATAGTATCATTATTATTTTTCGATAAATCCATAATTTTACCACTACCAACTTGAAGATTTTTTATTTTAGTTCCATTAAATTTAACATCAAATTGACTATTTGGATCTTCTCCACTATTTTGCTCATCTTTAATATTTTGTTCTCTTGGTGGTTCTAATTGTGTAGCAAAGTCATGATTTTTTTCAAATCTTGGTGGTTTTTCTTGTTCTTGTTTCTTTTCTGCTCCTCCTTTTGAAGCACTACCGCCTTTTCCTCTTCCTAATTTACTCATCATATTTCCTACTGAAAATCCTGTTAATGCACTAGCTACTGTTCCTGCTCCTGCTTTATTAAAGCTAAAGATATTTCTTAATATTTTCTCTGCTCCAGGGATAAAGCCCATTGCTACAATAGCATATATTATATTGTCTGCTGCTAAGTCCATTGCTGTACTTACAAGTACTATGTAGATAACTAAGTGAAAAGGCTGTAATAGTGCATTAAATATATATTCTTTTAGCCATGTGTTAAATGCTTGTGCTGAACCATCTCCTATTTTATCTATTGGATATGTTAATGCTACAAGTGGTGCAATTAATGTCAAAAATGCCATCATTAACATTCTTTTTAAGTACATCAATGTAAATTTACACGTATAGAAAATTAATGCTATATATAAAAGTAAATATGCTATTCTTTTGAAAAAGTCGTCATATTGTGTTTTGAATCTTGCTAATCCTAAAAGGTTGGTTGAAAATTTTCCTTGACCTACTACATTAACAACGATACTTGAATCACCACCATCGTCTATTGCTTGTGTAATTGATTCTGTTAAGGTAATTATAAATGACATAATGTAATGTAAGAAAAATAGTAGGCAGAGCGCAATTAGCCAGTCTGTAAACATTTGCTTATATTTTGCTTTATCTGCTGCTGTACTCGAAATTAAAATACGAATTCCTACATATACTAGTATTGATAATAAACCAACAATAGATAAGTTTCTAAGTGCTACATACCATTTTGCAATGGTTGGTCTTAATTTTGCTGCTGAACTTTCTTTTAAGTCGCCATAGTCATTTGGTTTTATAAAGTTAATATCTAAAAGTGGTACATTATTTGTAAAGATTTGCTCTGGGCTATAAGTTACTACTGGAATATAATATCTATTTCTATCAAGTAGCCACCCTTTTATAAGTTCATCTGGATCTACTTGCTCTTCTGTTCTTCCAGTTAAATTATCTCCTTGCATGTAGCTATAGGCAGAATTTCCGAAAAATTCATCATCTCTTACCACATATTTATTGAAATATTTTTCATTATTTTCTCCATTTTGTCCTGTCATACATACTTGTAATAAGTTGACAATTGCATCTCCTAATGAACACACTAAGTCAACTATTGGGTCTATTAATACTCCTCCCCAGTCTGCATGCGAATAGGTTGGTACTATGAAATTAATTACTAATACTGTTAGTATTACTAAAATTGTCTTTTGTAGTATGCTTTTTTTATGCAATATTTTCATACTATTTCTTTCCTCCTACTATTCGTTGTTTTTGCTTTTATTCATTTGCACCAACTTATTAAGATTGGTCTCTACAAATTCAAATTCTTTTGCTGTTGGCCTTATTTGTATAATTGCTGTGTCTGCTCCTACTTTTAAAAGACCTTCTCCTTTGAAGCAAGTTACTAAAAAGCTTGCTTCTCCAGAGCTTAATTTAAATACTTCTCTTAAGTATTGAATTTCTGATTTATCTTGTGCTAAAAATAATTTAGTGTCTGATGAGGTAAGTACCGCTTGTGCTTCTGGTTTTTCATAGAAGTCTTGGAATCTTTGTGAAATAACTGCTAGTGATACATTTCTTTTTCTTGCACGACGTGCCATGGTGTTTAAAAAGTCTACCGCTTCTGGATATGGTAGTAACATCCATGCCTCATCTACTATTACTCTTTTTTTAGAAGCTTTCGTTCTATCTTCACTATTTTTCTTTACGTATTTTTCCCAAATCCATGATAGTAAGATTTGTTGTGCAAGTGGTCTTGCAAATCTTTCCTCTAGTTGGGAAATGTCTAAGTTTATGAATAGGCTTCCTTCGTTTAAATCGAAAGTAGATTGTCCATCAAAGTAAGCCATTTGACCATTATATTCACGTATGTATTGCTTCATTACTTTTATTAAGTAGCTATAATGGAATTGATAGTCTTCATTTCTATTTTCTTGTGCTTTTTTTAGAATTCTTTTATACCATGAGCCAATAGTAGGCATTACTTTCTTTTTTCTTCCAAGTACATCTCCGCCTATCATGTCGTTTGCTTCATATAAGCTAGCTGGATCACTGGTGATTTTTTTTGCTTCATATTCTTCTGCTACTGATTCTGATATGATTTGTTTTGTAAGTTCGTTTACTTCTTGTGACCTTGTACTACCTCTTGCCATAGTAAGTAATGCTTGTGTTACGTCTTCTATTTTGCTTTGTACATTAACAACACTTCTTGATTTTCCTGTAATTTCATCTTTTATAATTTCAGATTCAATGTCGAATAAATTGATGATTGTTTTTGATGTTGGACTAATTACAACATTGATTCCGCCTAAACTTTCTGCTACTATAGAATATTCTCCTTCGGCATCTAACGCTAAACTTTGAATTCCCATTAATACTGCTGAACGTGATATTAGGGTTTTCATGGTTACTGATTTACCAGCTCCAGATTTTGCGAATATTACCATATTATAATTTGTTAAAGATGAATGGAAGTTATCAAATAATATTGGTACTCCTGTTTGTTTGTTAAACCCTAGTGGAACTCCTGTTGGGTGTCCTACTTCTGATGTTGTAAATGGAAATACTGTTGCCATTGAACGTCTATCAAAAGTGTGGGTTCTTTTTATTTTGTTTTGCATTAGTGGTAGATTGCTTTGGAATGCTTCTTCTTGCATTGCCCAAGCACTTTTTACTCCTACTAATGATTTTGCCATTTCTGTTTCTAATAATTTTGTATAACGGTCTAAGTCTTCTAGACTATATGCAAATAGGGTAGATACTATTGATGCTTCAAATAGTTTGTTATATCCTGCTGCAATTTCATCTCTTAATTGTTCTGCTTCCCATCTTTTTTGTCCTAATGTGCTTTCTCTATTGATATTTCCTCTGTCTGCTGCTACAATTCTTTCTGTTTCTAGTTCGTTTATTACCCTGTTTAGTTCATTTTGTGATCTTGATTCTGCAATTGGGTTAATGTATATAGATGTGTTTATATCTCCAAATAGGTACATATCTCGAAATAGCTCTGGGAAAGTTGCCATTCTTGGAAGTGTAGATACAAAGAAGCTTCTTGCGTATCTTGTTACATTTGAAATAATTTCTAAATGGTTAATATTGCTTGCATCTATTCCAGAAGGAGTTATTAATTCTTTTATTGTTTTTTTTCTTAATATTTGGTATTGGTCAGGATTTGAATAGTCGTTATTAAGCTGTTTTTGTTTTTCTAGTTCTTCTTGTTTTTGTTTTTTCTTTAACTTCATCTTTAGTTTCTCCTCCTTTTTTATTTTTTTCTACTTTTTTTACTGCTTCTTCAGCAATGTCTTCCCCTATAATATTGGCATTTTCTTCTATTATTAGTTTTGCTAGTTCATCTATTAAGTCTCTTTTATTTTCTTTCTTTTGTTCTAATGCTTTTTGTTTTTCTGATTTTGCTTCTTGTACTTTTTCTCTTGCCATTTCTAATGCTTCGTTCTCTATTTCTTTATCTAATACTTTTATTTGTTTGTCTAGTACATCTGGTGCTGTTGAATATAGTTCATCGTAACCTGCTTTTAATGCTTTGTCTAATCCATATATTTCAGCTTCATCACGGTTGTAGGCAACATATAGTAGCTCTACTAGTTCGTTTGAGCTTAAAATTCTTGCATTAATTCCGCATACGCCTAGTGTTCTAATAACTGATTGTGCTCTTGTATATAATTCAGAGAATGCCATGTTTCTTTGTTCTTCTTTGTCAAATTTGTTTTCTCCTAGTTCTTCTATGAAGTATGGAATTACTACATAGTATTTTTTGTTTAGAACGTTTTTGTTTGAGCTCATTTTTTCTGTATTAAATATAATGTCTCTTCCATATTCATAAAGATTTTTTTGCTTTGTTAGTTCAAAGTAGGCTTGATTTAAATCTTGTTCACTATATTTTTCTGATTTTTTCATTTGTTTGTATTGCTCTTCTTGTTTTTCTAATACTTCTTTTAGTTCTTTTACTTTTTCTCGATAAGTTATAAGGCTACTTTCTAGGTTAATGGTTCTTGTTTGTGTGTAAATTTGTACTGGGTGCCTTAACGTGTTTAGAAATTGTACGAATCCTTCTTCTACAGAATTTTTTTCTTCCTCTGACATTAAGTCATAGTTGATTCCTTGACATTCTACAACCATAATATAACGCATTCCATTTTTTTGAGATATCATATTGTCTATAATAGTATCAAATTCCATAAAGTCCATGATAGATTCTGTTTTATATTCTTTAAATTTTTTTACTTTTTTATTTCCTTCTTCTACTTTTTTTTCTTTTTTATCTTCTTTTTGTTGCCTTTTTGAATTAAAGTAAACTAAGCCTAAAACGATTAATAATGTAACCATAATAGCTAATATAATCATTAATATTATTGTTAGTATTTCAATACTATCCATTTTTTTCTTCCTCCTTTGTGTATATGTATATTTTATTTCCGTTTTTTCTTGAATAGAATGGCTCTTTTTATGATGTCGTCTATTCCTTCACCACCTACTAATTTTGTAAATTTTAGGCCTGCTATTTCAGGGATTTTAAAGGTTCCAATAGTAAAGCCAATAAGAGCAAATAATATTACTGATATAATTCCTACTAGATCCATTTTTAATGCCGAAAAGAGGAAGTAAAATGGTAGACCTACTAAACCAGTAATGGCGCTATAAATTAAGCTTTTTACTGAAAAGATAAATAGAATTCTTCCTTCTCCTTTTACATTTCTTGGTATGTTATAAGTTCCCATTAATTTTTACTTCTCCCTTCTTTTTCTAATACTTCCAATTAGACTTATTTATATTATAACAGAAATTATTACAAAATGCACTAAAAAAATAAAAAAAATGCACTTTTTGTGCATTTTTAATATTTTTGTAATATGTTTGTAATTTTTCTGTAAAATTATTATTAAGCTTGTGGAGTGTTTATTCCAGTAGCTAAGTTATAAACAACATTTACTATAGTTGTTGCTGCAAAAATTAGAATTGCACCTACAACATATGGTATCATTGTTTTTTTGTACTCAGCTTTTTCTTCTGCACTACCAACCATGTATTTAACACCTAGTATTAATAATACTACTACAGCAACTATAACACCTACTGTTTGCATAACTGCTACAATTGTTTTACCAAGATCCCAAATTTGATCAGTACCACTTGCTGTTCCACCTGCTAGACCTGTAATTTGATCAGATAGGTTATTAGCAAGTACTACATTGGTTAATGTTGCTAAAAGTGATATAACGATTAATAAAACAGATAATATTTTTACTTGTTTTTTCATAAAAATTTCCTCCTCTTTATTTACTAATTTTTATTATATAATATTTTTTTTTATTTTTCAACTATTTTTTTATTTTTTTTACTATTTTTCATATTTTTTGTCATTTGTGCAATGTTTTTTCTTATATTTTTGCTTTTTATTTTATATTGTATTTAAGATTTGTACTACTACTTTCCATATTATAAATGCTCCAAATATTACAATACAACCTGCTATGTATGGTATTAGCGCTTTTTTTACTTCTACTTGTGCTTCTACTCCTCCTGTGATAAATTTCAATCCTAGCACTGCTGCGATTACAACAGCAAGTGAAATTCCTACTACTAATAAAATATTGTATATTGTGCTAGATAATTTTTGTAAGTTTTCTTCACTAATTCCGGATTCCGAGCTTTCTCCTTCTTCAATAAAGCTATTGGCTTCTTCAATAATTTCTCCTGCTGTGTGGTCGACTGGTATGTCTTTTCTATGTGCTTGTTGCCAACTACTTATTTCTTCTTCTGTTCCATCTAAAATTGATCTTGCTGAGCCTGTGATTTCTACACTATAGTCATTGAATTCTTTTGTAGACATGTCTTTGGTAACTTTAATGTTTACTTGGAATCTATATGCTTTACCGTCTACACTATTTGTCCATACTATGTTTTTGCTACCTGCTCCGGTAAAAGTATATTCTGTGCCTCCTTTGTCTACATTATAGCCAAGGTTTGCTAAATAGTTTTTTATGTTTTGGTTAATAGTTGTTAAGTCTCCTGTATATGTTTCAGCATGTATTTTTATTGTGATGGATAGAAATAGAATAAGAATTAATACTATTTTTTTTATTTTTTTAAATTTTTTCATTCTTTTCTCCTCCCTTGTTATTTATTTTATAGAAGTTACCATTTCATAAATTATAGATACAATTGTGCAACCTGCAAATAGTAAAATAGCACCTATTATCATTGGTATCATGCTTTTTTTATATTCTGCTTTTTGTTCTACGCTACTTGTTAAATACTTGATTCCAAGAACTATTACCATTATTACAGAGATTACTGTTCCTAATGTGGTTATTGAACTTACGATTGTTCCTACCATTTCAAATGCTTTTTCATAGTCTTGTTCAGTTAATTTGTTTGGTTCAAAGTTTTCTGGATCAATTGATGCTACGCTAATATTAGAAATACTTATTAATATTATTAGTATAATAAATATAATATTCTTTTTTATTTTCATTTTTTCTATTCATTCCTTTCATTTGTGGATTCTATTTTTATTATACTTTATTTTTTTTCTTTTTTCAACTAATTGTGCTATTTTTGTTTTTTATGTCTTTTTTTACTTTTTATATGGTTTTTTGTTTTTTATTTTTTTGTATGGTTTTTTGTTTTTTATTTTTAGGTTAGTTAAAAAAGAACGAGCCTAAGATTTTCTATCAAATGGAAATTTTAAGAAAATCTAAGGCTTGCCATATTTATAAAGAAAACTTTTCTACTAGATAAAAAAATTCCCTTTTAGGGGAATTTTTTTGGTTGTTTGATTAAATTTGTATTTTTTTGTACTTTTTTATTCTTTCTTTTCTTAAGGAACAAGAGCATTTTCTTTCTTTGTTGCTTTTTTTTCTTTTGTTTTTGCTTTTACTTTTACCTTTTCTCTTTCGTCTTCTTTTTCGTCGGTTCGATAGTATTTTGCAATTAGTTCGTCAAGTTCAATGCTAAGCTTATATGTTACAGTATAATCTTGCCCACTTATTATGCTTTCGTTCAATTTGTCCCTTAATTTACAAATTTCATCATTTAACATATAACCCCTCCCTTTTTTTATCTTTTTTTCTAGTCCTAATTATAAAATACCATATTTTTACATTTTAGTCAATAAAAAAACACCTATTTTTCGGTGTTTTTCTAAACTTTCGTATGTCATTTTTTTATGTTTTCTTTCAATTTTCGACATTATTTTCTATTTTGTTTTTATAACTGACAAAATACACTTTTTTTCGTCAAATACTTCTTGCAATATTTGCTTGGTATATTCTGCTGTTACTGTTTGAAATTGTTCTATATAGTCGAATGAGTTTATTCCTTTGAAATAATCTGATAATAACATGCGCGCAATGTCAGATATGTTGTTATATTCTACTACATAATCGCCATATACTTTCTTTTTCATTCTTTCAAAGTGTGCTTCGTCAAATTGTTCTTTTTGCTTTTGTATTTCTTTTAGTAATTCTTTTTGAATTTTTTGCGGATCTTTGGATTGCCCAGATATTAAAATGTGTGCATAGTCATTTGTGAATTCGTAGTCTAAGTCTGGTTGTGCTAGCAAAATTCCTTCTTGGTATAGTTTTTGGTATAGCATAGAACTTTTTCCTATTAACATGTTCATTAATATTTCTATAGCTATATGTTTTTGTACTTTGTTTTCTTGTTCTATGCTGTCTTTGAAGCCTATCATGAAGAGTGGCATGCTTACTTCCATTGCGGTTTCTTTGTATGGCATATTTATGCTATTTTCTTGCATTGCGTATATTCTTTTTATTTCTCCTTGTTTTGGCTTTTCTATTAGTCTTTTCTTTATTTCTTCTAGCATTTCTTCTGGCTTAAAGTTTCCGCATACTACCATTACCATGTTTGATGGGTGATAAAAAGTGTTATAGCATTTGTATAGTACGTCTTTGTCTATTTTGCTGATTGATTCTACTGTTCCTGCTATGTCTATTTTTATGGCGTTTTCTTTATATAGGCAGTCTAGTGCGTTCATGTATAGTTGCCAGCCTGGGTCGTCGTCGTACATGCCTATTTCTTGACCGATTATTCCTTTTTCTTTTTCTACGTTTTGGTCTGTAAAGTATGGGTGTTGTACGTAGTCCATTAGTTCATTTAGCGCTTCTATGAAGTGCTCTGTTGTTTCAAATAGGTATGCTGTGTGGTTATTTGTTGTGTATGCATTGGCATCTACTCCTAGTGCCATTAGGGTGTCTAGGCTGTTTGTGCCATTTGGTTGTTCAAACATTTTATGCTCTAAGAAGTGCGCTACTCCATCTGGTACGTATACTTCTTCTTTGGTTTCTGGCATGATGAAGTGGTTGTCTATTGAGCCAAAGTGTGTTGCCCACATAACGTATTTTTTATTTGTGGTTTCTTTTGGCACAAGCATTATGGTTAAACCATTTTCTAATTTTTCAATATATACTTTTTCCTTTATTTTAAGGCTTTCTATAACTTTCATGTTTCCTCCTCGTTTTGTTAAAGTGTGTCTAACGATTTATTTTTTGCTTTTTATTTTGGGCTTTCTAATCTCTTAAGAAATAAATCGTGTTTAGTTTCATTTGGTTTGCTACTTCTATAATTTGTTCTTTGCTAACTTCTTCTATTTTTTTCTTATATTCTTCGATGCTTACATTTTGGTTTGCAAGTTCTTGACCAAAATAGTAACTTATTTCGGTGTCTTGTTCTTCTTCTATATTATAGATAGTTGCATATATTAAGTTTTTTGCACTTTCGATGTCTTCGTTTTCAAATTTCCCTTGTTTCATATCTTCTACTTGTTGTTTGATTATTTCTAGCGCTTTTTCATAGTTTTGTATTTCTATTCCTGCCTTTATGAAGACTGTTTGTTTTCTTTTTATATAACTTGAACTGCAAGTGTATGCTAGGCTTGCTTTTTCTCTTACATTTTGGAATAGTTTTGAGTTTGCTCCTACTCCTAATATGGTGTTGCATACCATGGCAATGTAGCTTAAATTTTTTTCGTTTGAAAGGACGTCATAGCCCATTACTAGTTTTCCTTGTGTTACTTCCATATTGTCTGTAACAATTTTTGGTTCTGGTCTTTCTTCTTTTTTATCTTCAATTTCTAAATTTGTTTTTCTAGGGTTTAGTTTTTCAATTTCTACGTTATTTTTTGCAATGTCTTGTATTTTTTCTTGAAACTTACCTGAGGCGAAGATGTCTATTTTACAGTTTTGCAATATTTCTTTATAATGTTCGTATAGGTTTTGGGCTGTGATGTTTGGTAAGTCTTCTATATAGCCATATTTATATAGTCCATAAGGTTTGTCTTTATACATTTCTTCTATACATCTTTCTTGTGCATAGCTTGCTTTGTTGTCTATTTTTCCTTCTATGATTTGTTTTAAGTTTTCTTTTTCTTGCTCTACATATTCTTCTTTGAAGGCATTTTGTTCTATATAAGGGTTGAATGCTATAGAGAATAGTAGTTCTAAGCCTTTTTTACTTATGTTTTCTTGTACTGGCAAGAATTGGTCATTTATTACTTCTAGATAGAATTTTATGGTATGGTAATCGCCTGTTTTTTCTATTCCACAGTCAAATCCTGCTCCATACATTTCTTCTAGTGTTTTACTTATTTCTTCTTGGGAAGGTAAGTTTTTTGTTCCTCTTCTTAAGACTGCTGTTAGTAAGGCATTTTTGGTTACGTTTTCTCTAGTTAGTGGTAGTGTTAAGAATATTGCAAATAAATTTGTTTTGAATTTGTTTGTTGTGATTTCGTGGAAGTTGATTCCTTCTTTGATTTCTATTTTTTCGTTTTTCATTGTTTTTTATTTCCTCCTAAGGTATAATCTTTTTTCTTTTTTATTATAATACAAAATGGAAAATTTATACAAGATGTTATTATTTTATTTTTTCTTATAAAAATAAAATAATCAGTAATAGTACATTCTTCAAATTTTATTACTGATTATTTTTTTACTAACTTAGTTTTTGTTTTACTATTTCATTGATTGTTTTGCCATCTGCTGCAGGTCCTATTTTTTGTTTTGCTTCTTTCATAACTATTCCCATTTCTTTCATAGAAGTAGCTCCTACGCTAGTTATTATTTCTTCTACGATTTTTTCTATTTCTTCTTTTGATAGTGGTTTTGGTAGATATTCTGCTAAAATATCTATTTCTTGATTGATTGCTTGTATTAAGTCTTCTCTTCCGCTTTTTTCATAGTCTGCTAATGCATCTTTTCTCTTTTTTGATTCTTTTGCTATGATTTCTAGAATTTGGTCATCATTTAGTTCTACTTGTTTGTCTTTTTCTACTTGTAATATGGCTGCTCTTACCATTTGAATTACGTTTTTTCTTATAACATTTTTGTCTCTCATTGATACTTTCATATCTTCTAATAATTTTTCTTTTAACATTTCTGTTTCCTCCTTTTATTGTACCATTAGGGACGTTTCCTTTTGGGTAATCTGTCCCTAATGGGTATTTATTATAGATTATAAAATTTAGTAATGTACCAAAAGTGACAAATGTACCAAAAGGAAACGTCCCCAATGGTACCTTATGGTACTAAAAATAAAAAGGTTGAAAATTATAGTTTATTTCTAACCTTTAACTTACAACCTCTTTTCTTACTTTAATTTTTTTTAAAATTTTCTTTTTCTTGCTGCCTCTGATTTTTTCTTTCTTTTTACGCTTGGTTTTTCATAGTGCTCTCTTTTACGTACCTCTTGCAATACGCCATTTCTTGCGCATTGTCTTTTAAATCTTTTTAAGGCTTCTTCTATATTTCCATTATTTACTTTTATCTCTGACATTTAAATATTCCCCTCCTTCCGGTAACTACACTTTATTTGTGTGGAATATGTATTTTTCTTGATACTTTACGTATTATATCTTAAAATATGGTTTTTTGTCAATAGTTGTTTTGTATTTTTAGGAAAGATTTGGGTCACCGTTTAAAAATTTTCTTTTATTTTTATTTTTTCTACATTCATTTCTTTTGTAGTGCAAAAAGTATTACCTGCCTTTTATATACATTAAAAGAAGGGGCACTACCAAAATCGTTCCATTTTGGAACGAAAAGGGGCGTCCCTCCTGTTCTTCTTCTTTTTATTGTGGTATCATTACTACTCTAAAAGTTCCGCTTTCTCCAAATGTAATATTGTCAAATGCAAATATTCCACATGTAGCACTACTACCGCCATAGCCTCTACCAAATATAGGATACGCAGTATTTAGAAAACCAGAATAATCTTGATTCCATTTTTGTGTTTCTTTTAGTGCATCTCCACTTATACATTTAAAATTATATTCATCTACAGCATAGTCATAATATTCATATAAATCAATATATTTTTTTGCAAAATCTTCTGTTGTCATTCCTTCTGGTTTTGTTTGATTTTCTATATCAAACATAGATTTTGCATATTCTAAATTGTCAGTTTTTCCTTTCATTGTTCCTGCAACAGCTTCTATAGTTCCTCCTGCCATATCATATACACCATATATTGTTCCTGTTGTACTTGCTTTTGGTCCATTTGCAGAATTATATGGTTGTGTTTGTACTTGTTCTTGTTCTTCGCCTTCCTTGTGATAATAATAACTATCTTTAGTTGGCCCTACATAGCCTGTTATATATTGCTCTGAACTTGGATTATTCCATATTTGATATTCACTATTTCCTTTTTTACCATTAAGACTTTCTAGGTTATATACACCATATTTACTTTGGCTTAATATGGCTACTGCTCCCCATTCTGTATTTTTCATCATATGGCTGTCTACTTTTGAGCCTTCTAATACTCCTCCACTATTGGTCATGTTTCTACATGCTTTGAATGCAATTCCACCTTTGTCTCCCAATCCTCTCCAGCTTGGTTGATTTGGAATTACTTGTACTTTTAAACTTCCATCAGCTCCTCCACCTTTGTCTGCTTCTGGTGAACTACTTACTGTTTCAAATTTTGCTACCCATATTCCATCTAATTCTCCAAAACCCCCATTTCCTGCATTGGTAAATACTGGGTGGATTGTGTAACCTTCATCTGGAGTTGTTTTTGTTTTATCTATAAATTTTACTTCTATTTGCACTGCTGTAGTACTTGTTGGAACTTTATACTCATATCTTGGTATCCATACCCAATATGCTTCTAGTCCATTTTGACTTGTTTTTATATTTGCCCATTTTCCCTTTTCGTAGTCATACCAGTAGTCTGGTGCTACTGTTTGTTTTTCTTTCATTTCATATGCTGTTCCAGCTTCATTTAATTCCCATGTTACATATGTTTTTTGTGATATTTTTCTTACATTTGGCTTTGATGCTCCACTTTTATCTTCTATGATAGGATCTTTTACTGTTGTTCCACTAAATATTTCTGATACTTTTATTGCATAGTTTCCTTCTGATGTAGTTAACGTTCTATCTAGTATATTTTCTTCATTTGATAATTCCCCATAACTTTCTAATATTTCTTTTAGAGTATCATTTGTTATATTACCTTCATTATTTAGTTGTTCTTCTAGTATTTCTGTTTGTATTTTTTCCTTTATGCTAGCCATGTCTGTTTGCTTTACGGCGTTTTTTGCCATATTAAATAAACCATTTTCTCCTAAAACTAAGTTTATACTTACGCCTGCTAATATTATTAATATTATTATTGTGATTACTAATGATATTAATGTTATACCTTTGCTTTTTCTTATGTTCATAATTTCTCCTTTCTAACTTTCGTAATTTTATTTTTTACTTTTTTTATAGCTGATAAACATTTTTATGTCTATCAGTTACTACTTTTTTAAATTATATATTTTCTTAATTTTTGTGTCAATATTTATTAACAATTTGTCATAAAAATGTAATATAAAACAAAATATCAATAAAAGTTTTTTTCTATATAAAAAAAAGGGGGTGTCCTTAAGCGTTCCATTTTGGAACGAAAAGGGGGCGTCCCTCCTGTTCGGGGCGTCCCTTTTGCTCTTTTGCTTAGCCTAAATCTTTATTTAGTCCGTCCCAAATAACAATGTCATTTTGCTCTAGGCTCTTTTTTACATCTATTATTCTTTGATTGCTTGAACCTCTAAATCTTAGTTTTGGATCTTTTAGTTCTTCTACAAATCTTCCGTCTACTATGTAATCTATGTTTTCTAGCATTTCTTTTGTGGTTTCTCTATGTTCTTCTTGTATCATTTGCCCTAGAATTTGCTTGTCGAAGGTGAACCCTGTGTAACACCATATTTTTTTGTTTGGATAGGTTTCTTTTACTTTTTTTACAAGTGGTGCTAGTCCTTCTTGGTTTGCCTGTTCAAATGGCTCTCCTCCTAAAAGGCTTAGCCCTGTAATGTAGTCTGGTTTTAGATCTTCTATTATTTCTTCTTCTTGCTTACTTGTGAATTCGTCTCCATAGTTAAAGTCCCATGCTTCACGATTGAAACAGTTTTTACAATGATGGTTACACCCACTTACAAATAGTGATACTCTGACTCCAGGTCCGTTTGCAACATCACAATTTTTTATTTTTGCATAGTTCATGTTTGTTTCCTCATTTCTTTTGTGGGGACACTTCTTTTTTCTTAGCACTTCTATATGTATAAAGTGACCCGAGTTTTTTGTGTTATTTTTATAAGTGTAATACTCTTGATTTTATTTCTTTTGTTTTTCCTTCATTCCAGAAGTTTTCTCCTAAGTAACCACATGTACGTCTTGTTACGTTCATTTTGTTTTTGTCTTTGTTTCCACAGTTTGGACATTCCCATTCTAAGTTGTCGTTTATGATTATTTCTCCATCAAATCCGCAAACATGGCAGTAGTCTGATTTTGTGTTGAATTCTGCATATTGAATGTTGTCATAGATGAATTTTACAACGTCTTCTAGTGCTTTTAGGTTGTGTCTCATGTTTGGTATTTCTATGTAAGAAATTGCTCCTCCTGTAGATAGTGTTTGGAATTCGCTTTCAAATGATAGTTTTTTGAAGGCGTCTATTTTTTCTCTTACGTCTACGTGATATGAGTTGGTGTAGTAACCTTTGTCTGTAATGTCTTTGATTTCGCCAAATTTGTCTTTATCTATTCTTGCAAAACGGTAGCATAGGCTTTCTGCTGGTGTTCCATATAGTGCAAAGCCAAGTCCTGTTTCTTTTTTCCATTGTTGTGTTGCTTCTTTTAGACGTTTCATAACTCTTATTGCAAATTCGTGTCCTTCTTCTGTTGTATGTGATACGCCTTTCATTGCTTTTGTTACTTCGTAGATTCCAATGTAACCTAATGATAGTGTTGAATAGCCATCTTTTAATAGTTTGTCTATTTTTTCTCCTGGTTCCATACGTGCAATTGCTCCATATCTCCAGTGAATTGGACTTGTGTTACTTAAGGTTCCAAGTAAAGCATAGTGTCTACACATTAGGGCTTCTTTACATAGTTCTAGTCTTTCGTCTAATAGTTTCCAGAATTTTTCTTCGTCTCCGTCTGCAATTATTCCTATTTGTGGTAAGTTGATGCTAACTACTCCTTGGTTGAATCTTCCTTCAAATTTATATTCTCCGTTTTCGTCTTTCCATGGTGATAAGAAACTTCTACAGCCCATTGGACTAAATACGTTTCCTTCATAGTTTTCACGCATTTTTTTTGCTGAGATGTAGTCTGGATATAGTCTTTTTGCTGAACATTTTACTGCTAGTTTTGTTAGGTAGTCATATTCTCCTCCTTTTAAGCAGTTATGCTCGTCTAGTACGTATACTAGTTTTGGAAATGCTGGTGTAATATATACACCTTTTTCGTTTTTGATGCCTTGATATCTTTGTTTTATAATTTCTTCGATAATCATAGCATTTTCTTTTATGTATGGATCGTCTTTCTTTAAATTTAGGAATATGGTTACAAATGGTGATTGTCCGTTTGTTGTCATTAATGTGTTAATTTGGTATTGAATGGTTTGTACTCCTGCTGAAATTTCTTTTTTTAATCTATATTGTGTTAGTTTTTCTAGCATATCTTCAGATAGTTCATCACCAAATTCTTTAATATATTCTTCTTTAAATTTTTCATAGCTTTTTCTTACATATTTTCCTAAGTGGCTAATGTCTACAGATTGTCCTCCATATTGGTTTGATGCAACTGCTGCAATGACTTGTGTCATGATTGTGCAGGCTACTTGGAAACTTTTTGGAGATTCTATTAGTTTTCCGTTCATTACTGTTCCATTGTCTAGCATGTCTCCTATGTTGATTAGACAACAGTTGAATATTGGTTGTAAGAAATAGTCCATGTCATGAAAATGAAGGATTCCTTCTTCGTGTGCTTTTGTGATTTTTTCTGGTAATAAAATTCTTTTGGTTAAGTCTTTTGATACTTCGCCTGCAATGTAGTCTCTTTGTGTTGAGGCAAGTACTGCATTTTTGTTTGAGTTTTCTTCTAGTAGTTCTTTGTTTTGATTTTTGATTAGTCCTAATATTGATTCATCTGTTGTATTTGCTTTTCTTACTAATGCTCTTGTGTAACGATAAATCATATATTTTTTTGCAAGTTCGAATTTTTTTCTGTCCATTAGTTGTTGCTCTATAATGTCTTGTATGTCTTCTACTAAAATTCTTTTTTTGTCTAGTTCTTCTATATATTTTATTATTTCTTTTATTTCTTCTTTGGTTACTCTTTCTTTTGGTTTTACTTCGTTATTTGCTTTTTCAATTGCTGTTGATATTTTTTCTCTGTTATAATCTACTGCTCTTCCGTCTCTTTTTATTACCTTCATTTCTTTTGCTCCCCCTTCATTTTTTTCTTTGTTATGCTTTTATTATATAAAAAATATTTTTAAATTCTGTTGCATTTGCAACAATTTTTGAAAATATTTTTTTGAATTTTCGTAGTCTATGCGTTTCTAAGAAAAGACGGAATATTACATTTTCGTTACAAAAAAAATTTGTCGATTTTTGTTGATTTTTCAATACTTTCGAGGTATAATCTTAACATAATAAAAAAGTGTATTTTTTGACAATTTTTTGATTTTCTGCAATAATAGAGTTTAATTTTATATGTGAATGTTTATTTTTTATTGTTATTTTTTATGATTATGTGTTAAATTTGCATTTGAAAGGGTTGTTTTGTTTATGGATAATTTAGATTTAATTAAAGATATGGCTGATAATTGCGTTAAAATGCAAAAAAAATCTTTTTCTAAAGGAAGTATTATTACTACTTATATTGAAAAGAGAAGACAAATTTGTATTTTGCTTTCTGGCAAAGCTGATTTGATTCGTTATGATTTTAATGGAAATAAAGATATTATTGATAGATTTAATGCAAATGATATTTTTGGAGAGGCTTTTTACCCTGTTAATACTAATAATGAGCTTTTTGTTTTAGCTACTGAGGATTGCGAAGTTCTTTTGTTTTTATATGATGATGTTCATGTGAAGTGTAAGAATAATTGTAAGTTCCATGCAAGTCTTATTTCTCTTCTTTTGGAATTGATTTTGAATAAGGTTGTTCATCAAAATGCTAGAATTGAGATTTTATCTAAGAGAACCATTAGGGAGAAGTTGCTTAGCTATTTTTCTATTTTATCTGTGAAGAGTTTTAGTAAAAATATTACTGTTCCTTTTTCTTTAACGACTCTGGCTGATTATTTGAGTGTGGATAGAAGTGCTATGATGAGGGAGATTAAGAGTTTGATTGATGAGGGTTTTATTTCGAAAAATGGGAATAAGATTAGGTTGCTATATTAGTTTTTTAGCTAATGTGCATTTTTGTAATGTAGGAATTATAGTTTCTATTATAATTTTTTTGTTTTTCTTTTTTCATTTTTCGTTTTTTGTCTTTCGTTTTTCTTTTCTATTTTTGGGCTAAATAAATATGTTTATTGTATTTTATTATTTCCGCTATGGCGGAATTTAAGATGTTTTTTTTATGAGGTTTCCTTTTCCGCTATGGCGGAAATTTGAGATTTTTTTATGAGGTTTCTTTTTCTACTATGGCGAATTTTTGGATTTTTTTATGAGGTTTCTTTTTCTACTATGGCGAATTTTTGGATTTTTTTATGAGGTTTCTTTTTCTACTATGGCGAAAATTTAATGTTTTTTTGGTCTATTTTTTATTAAAAATGTGTTATATGTTAAGAAAAAAGAACGTCATAAATGGCAATTTATAGCCAAAAATGCTCGTTCATTTTTTCTTTTTATTTACTGTTTTTTTCCTTGGTTCCCAAATGCAGTTCCTCTACATTTTTAAAAATTTGGGCGTTTTTCTTGTTTTTTATAGTTTTTCAATTTCTTCTTTTTTTAATCCTGTTATTTCTACTATTTTTTCAATTGATAAATTTTCTTGTTTTAATTTTTTTGCAATTTCTATAGTTGCTTCTTTTAATTGTTTTCTTCCGTTCTTTCTTTCCGTTCCTCTAATCCGTTTTTTAATGCCTTTTTGTTCAGCATTATATAACGCTAAATCTCTATCTAAATCTGCACTTTGTCTATAGTCTAGTAGCGCTTTTAGTTCTTCATCTGCATATATTTCTTCTAGTTCTTTTTCTACTTCTTCTATGATTTTATATTTATATTTTCCCATTTCGATTAATCCCCCTTCTCCATCGATTAGTGCTAGCCATACTTCTAACATGTTTGCTAGTCGTGGCTTGCTTTTTCTAAATTTGGGTAATTCTATAAAATAATATGTTATATCTTTTACTACTTCATATTCTCTATGTTCTTCTGCTACTGTTACTGTTTTCGTGCAATATTCTGGTACTTCTAATAAGTTATAGTTTAATATGTTAATTAATATTACTGGTTTTAGTTCTATGTACTTCTTCCCACTTTTAAATTGGTCTGTAACTAACTTTGCTCCATAAAATTCACTTCTTTTTTCCATATCATGCTGATTTTTTAATTGCATTTCTATATTTATTATTTCATTTTTATTTATTGTTGCTTTTATATCTATTCTTCCCAATTTTTCATCTTTTTTCATTTGAAGCAAACTTACTTCTCCGCATTACTTCTATTTCTTCTATTTTCTTTTTTAGTAATGCTTCTAAAAAGCTTTTTAAATATTTTTCATTTCCTTGTTTTGCAAAAAAGGCTTTAAATACTATATCATTTTTTAGGTTTAATTCCACTTATTTGTCCTTTCTTATATTATCATGCATGCTAAAAAAGCGCAATAGCACAATAATATTTTTGGTATTTTCTCTTAATTCAAATTAGTTGATTTAAGCCCCTATTTATCTAATAACATACCTCCTTTCGTTTAAGATTTTCTTTTTCTTGGAAAATTAAAGATTTTAATTTTTTTAAAAAATATTTTTGATTTTTTCTTAATTCTTTTTACTCTAATAACATTTGACTTTTATTCTTGATGTAAAATAATTTTGCATAACTTTTTAATTTTATTTTTCCTAGATTTTTACTTTTGTGTTGATTTGAATTAAATAAGAATAAACATACTATATCATGTAAAATTTTATTTGTAAATATTTTTTATGTAAATTATTTGTTTTTTTCGTATATATTTGAACTATATACAAAAATTTTCGCTATAGCGGAATTTTCTTGAGTTATTTTTGTTTTTAATTTCCGCTATAGCGGAAATTGTAATTATTTTTTTATTTATCCTACATAAAAAATTTTATTACTATTTTTGTCCGCTATGGCGGAAATATATATTTTTGTTTATCCGCTATAGCGGAATTAAAGTTTTTCTCTTTATTGTTTACTATAGCGGATTTAAAATTTTCTCTCTATTATCCGCTATAATTAAATTATGATTTTCTCTTTGTCCGCTATAGCGGATTTTTTCTTTTTTACTCATTCATTATTAGTATGTTAATAGTTAAAAAGAGAACTTTGCTATATAAAAAAAGAAGGGGTGTCCCCAGCGTTCCAAAATGGAACGAAAAGGGGCGTCCCTCCTGTTTTGGTTTTATTGCATTGGTAAGATGATATGGAAGGCTGTGCCTTCGCCTTTTTCTGTGTTATAGGTGATATTTCCGTTGAAGTGAGCACGAATTGTTGAGTATGACATGAATAAGCCAAGTCCTGTTCCGTTTTTTCCTTTTGTTGTTATCATTTCTTTGAATAGTTTTCCTTCTACTTCTTTTGGAAGTCCGCCTGCATGGTCTACTACAGAGATTGTTACATCATTATCTACTTGTGATACGATTAAGTCTATTTGCTCATTTGGTTTTCCATTATAGGCTTGTATTGCATTTGATATCATGTTATTGATTACTTGTACTAAACTATTGATGTTTCCTTTTAGTTCAATATTAGGATCGATTTCCATTTTTGTGTTTAGGTTGATTAATGCATTTTTTAGTTCGTGTCTCATTAATATATCTACACGTTTTACTAATTCGTCTAAACTGAAGGAGATGGCTTGTTCTTCTGATAGGGTAACGGCTTGTCCTTTTACGGCTGTGATAACGTCTGACATATATTCTGTGTAACTTCTAATTTTGCTAATCCAGTCTTTCATGTCTTTTGCTATTTCGTGGTGGTCTTCTATTGTAACTTCTGCGTCTCCAACTGATGTTTCATATTCTTTGATTAAGTCAGATAAGCCCTCTGAAGCACCTGCAATTGACATGATTGGTGTTTTTAAGTTGTGCGCAATACCACCTATTAATTGTCCAAGTGATGCTAGACGTTCTCTTTCCATTAACATATCTTGGTTATTTTTGATGGTTTGCATATCCTCAATATGCTGTGTAACATCTTTGAATAGTATTAGGGTTCCTAAATAGTTTTTCTTTGATGAAATGTTACTTACTTCTATACTAAAGTATTGTTTTCCTATTTTGAATTCTTTGTCAAAGTATATGATTTCTGGAGTTGTTCTTGCTTTCTTTATAGCATCTTCGACATTTGTTAAGTCATCTTCAAATTTGATATCATTTTTTAATAAGTCAATGATGTTTGTATTTCTTACTTTATTAGCAGATATTTTGAAGGTGTCTGTAAAGGTTTTATTGAAGTCTGTAATATTACTATCTTCATTTATAACTACGAAACTATCTGACATCCTATCTACTATATTTTGCATTGCTATTGGTGTGATGCTAATGAATTTGAATTTGAATATAGCAATACCAAAGAAAAACGCTACAAATGCAAAAGATATTGGTGTCATATACATAGTCATTTTTATAATACCAAATCCACCTAATATATTAACAACTATTGGAATAATTGCACCAAGTATTATTAATATAGATTGCTTTGAAAAGAAACCAGAATTTTTTATTGAATATTTTACAAAGTAAAATAACGCAAATCCATATAGCGCATATACATATAAAGAATGAATATTATAATAACTTCCTGTAACTACTTCATTCATATTAATTGAATAATGTTGAAAAACTAAATGATGATATTCATTAGTAAATGTTAATAGTACCGTTGTTAAAGGTATTATTAAAAATAAAATATGACTAAACTTTAATTTAATTTTAGTTTTAGCAAATACTACACTTAACGTTAAAAATGCAACCGGGCAAAAACACACTCCAAATCCCGCTAATTTTTCCCAAAAAAATGGGTCTATATTTGTATTTTGAAATAGTACTTGTAAAATTGAGCAAAAAGTCCAAATAAATAAGCAAATCAAGAGAAAATAAAATGCATTCTTTAATTGACTCTTTTTTTCTTTTCTTAAAAATAATGCTAATCCTATTATTAATATTTCAGAAATAATCATTAATATTAATGAACCTATATGTTCCATAAATTTTCCTCCCTATATAAATTTTATATTTTTAAAATATTTAATATATTTTTCTATATAACCATTATCTATTTTTGACCAATTAAAGTCAATAGTATATAAAAAACTTCTAGAAAATTCAGATAAAATGTCGACATTTGCATTAATTTCAAAATTATTGTCTAAATTTAATTCATTAACAATACCTGATAGTATATTCTTTTTACTTTCATCAAGTAAGGCTTCTTTTATTTTTTTATCAAATTCTTTATCATTAACAACTTTTAAATTTACATTATATTTTCTTAATGTTTCAACGAAATCTTTCATTGTTATATAATTGTTGTTGAAAATGTGAAATACACTAAAATCTGGTACATAGTTTTGCATAATAGTAACAATTGCAAGTCCGCATAAATCAACAGGTGTAAATTCTAGTTTTGCATTTAATAAATAGTCTGGAATGATTCCTAATTTTATGAAAGATTGAATTCTACCTATGAAAGCATTTTCATTAGGATTTATTTGGAATTTTCCATCAATATATCTATTCGTAATATTTCCAAGTCTTAATATTTGTGCTTTTAATCCTTTTGAAATATGTTCTAATATAATCCTTTCTGCTTCAAATTTACTCTTTACATATACATTATCTAAATTTTGCCCAATATATAAATTATTTTCTGAAAAACTTATATTTTCATTTTTATTTACTTCTCCACTAACGCTAGTAGTAGAAATTTGTATTAACCTTTTATTATATTTTTCGCAAAATTCAATAGCCTTTTGTGTTAGACCAATATTGATGTCTTCGAAATTTTTAAAATTACCATAGTGTCTAACATTTGCACTTGAGTTAATAACAATAGAAACATTATCTACTATATCATTGTATAAATCTGTATTTAAGCCAAAGTTTTCTTTGGTTATATCACCTTTTAAAATAACAATTCTATTATCAATAAAATCATCTAATTCACTATTAAAATAAAAATGTAACGCATCTAAAATTCTAGTTCTAGCAGATATTTTGTTTTTATCTCTAACAATACAATATATTTTTCCATTATCTTTCTTGATGAAATTATATAAAATATGCATTCCTACAAAGCCGTTTGAACCTAATAGAAGAACATTGTTTGTTTTATTTGTTATCATATTTTTACTATTTTTTATATTATTTTTTTCTAATATTTTATTAATTTCATCATAATTATAAGAATCTGTTTGTTCTGCCGTCGTAACACTTTTTGCTTCTGATAATTCTTTTACAGTTGGATATTTAAAAATATCTGCATATTCAATATTAATATTATGAGATAATATTTCAACTTTAAATTTAATAGCAAGTAAAGAATCTGCTCCTAGTTCAAATATATCATCTGTAATTCCAACTTTTGTATTTAATAATTTTTCCCAAGTGTCACAAAATAGTTTTTGTGTTTCATTTTCTGGTGCCACGTAATTTGATGTTTCAACATTTTCAATTTTATATTCTTTTAATGTTTTTAAATCTATTTTTCCATTTCTAGTAATAGGCATATTATCTAATTTTATAATATATTTTGGAACCATATATAATGGTAAATGTTTTGATAACTCTGTTCTTATAAAAGAAATGTCAATATCTTTTGCTGATGTAAAGAACGCTGCTAAATAAGAATTGTTGTTAGGCTCTTCTTTATAAATTACAGCACAATTTTTAATATTTTCTATATTTAATAGTTGTTTTTCAATTTCTGATAATTCAATTCTCAAGCCTCTTAATTTAACTTGAAAATCTTTTCTGCCAATATATTCTATTTCTCCACTTGCATTATATTTCCCTATGTCCCCTGTTTTATATAATAAGCCTTCTACAAAAGGATTTTTTACAAATACTTTTTCTGTTGCAGTATGATTATTGATATAACCTTTAGAAATTCCATCACCGCTAACACATATTTCTCCATCTACTCCAATTGGGCATAAGTTCATATCTTGGTTAAGTATGTAAATTTGAACATTATGAATAGGTCCACCAATATTAATATCATTAGCAGATATAATTTCTTTATAAGAACAACAAGATGTAATTTCAGAAGGTCCATATTCATTACATATTTGAGCATTTGTATATTTTTTTAATGTTTCAAATAAATTTGCAGTAAATATTTCTCCTCCTAATTGTATGCTTTTTAAATTTTGTAAACAATCGCTAGTAGAGTCATTTGCTAATAATAGTTGAATTTTTGAAGGTGTAATTAACATGAACTCAACACAATTTGTTTTTATTAATTTGCTAATAGCAATAGGATCTTTATGTTCTTCTTCATTTGCTAATATTAATGTTTTATTATTTAATAGCGGAATAAAAATTTCAACAGCAAACATATCAAAGGAAATAGAACAAATACTTAAAAATTTGCTAAAATTTTCTATATCTATGAATTTTTTATAACAAACCATTAAATTAATCATACCTTGTTGTATTAACAAGACACCTTTTGGATTACCCGTTGAGCCTGATGTATAAACAATAGATAAGTTATCTTTTATATTATAATTCAAGTTTAAATTATTTTTTTGATATGCATCAGCATTTATTTTGTCAACAAATAATTTTTTATTAAAATCAATATTTTTTATATCACTTGCTGTAATTAACAATGCAGAATCAGCATTTTTTAACATATATATAATTCTATCTTCTGGTAAATTTACATCTATTAGCATATATGCAGCATCTGCTTTTAAAACTGCTAACATAGAAATAATAGTTTCAAAAGAACGATTTAGCATAATGCCAACAATATCATTATTTTTTACCCCATTTTCTATTAAACAATTAGCCATTTGATTTGCTTTTTCATTTAATTCTTTATATGTTAATTTTTGTTCTTCAAAAATTACAGCAATTCCATTTGGATTTTTCTCGGCTTGTTCTTCAAATAATTGAATAACAGTTTTATCTTTTGGATAATTTGCTTTTGTATTATTAAAGTCATTTAATATTTGCTCTTTTTCTTCTTTTGAAAGCATGTCTATATTTGCTATTTTTATTTCATTTTCTTCTATTATTGTTTGTAAAATATTTAAATAGTGTTTTGATAATCTAGTAATAAAGTCTTTATTAAATAATTTTGTACAATATTCAAAACGAAGATTTAAATTATTATTTTCTGGTATTATTTCTAATGATAAATCAAATTTTGAAATATTTGTTTTTGGCGTATATACTTCTGATTCTATTCCATCAAAGTTAGTAGTTGCATTACCATTATTTTGATAAATAAACATTGTGTCAAAAAGTGGATTTCTACTAGTATCTCTTTTTATTTCTAATGCGCTAACTAATTCGTCAAATGGATATGTTTGATGTTCAAACGCATTTAAGCAATTATTTTTTATTTCTGTTGTAAATTCTTTAAATGACATAGATGAATCTATTTTATTTCTTAGTGCTAGTGAATTTACAAACATACCAATCATATTTGTTAATTGAATGTTATCTCTTCCTACAATTGGAGAACCAACTACAATATCGTTTTGTCCTGTGTATTTATATAAAAGGATATAATATACACTTAATAATAGCATATATGGTGTAATTCCTAGTTGCTTTGACACTTCATTTATTTTTGATGTTAAGTTACTATTTATTTGTGAAAATACATTATCTCCTTCAAAACTTTGAACATTAGGTCTTGTGTAATTTGTAGGCATATTTAATAAAGGTATTTCATCATTAAATTGATTTACCCAAAATTCTTTGTCTTTATTAAATTCGTCTGAATTTATTTTACTATTTTCCCATACTGCAAAGTCTTTATAACTAATTGTAAGTTCTGGTAAATTACTTTCATTATTATATAATTTGCATAGTTCATCTATTAAAACCGAAAAAGAGGTTCCATCACTTATAATATGATGCATGTTTAATAATAAAAAAGATTTTTCATTATTTATATTAATTAATTTTGCATTAAATAATGGTGCTTTATTTAAATTAAATGGTTTTACAAAATCGTTAAATAATTTATCAACATCATTTGTATTAACATTTTCAAAGTCTAATTTAAAATCTATTTTATCTAATATTTTTTGTACTATATTACCTTCTACTATTTCAAAATATGTACGTAAAGATTCATGTCTATTTATAATGGTATTAAAACATTTTTCTAATTTTTCTTTATTTAGTGTTTTGTCTAATATAACTCCACCTGCAATATTATATACTAAAGAATTATCTCCATCTAAACTAGATGCATAGTACATTCTTTTTTGTGCAGAAGATACTGGGTAATACTCTTGGTTTTCTGCTTTTGGTATTATATTAGCATTGTTTTGATTTGAAATTGTATCTATAATATTGTTATAAAATTCTTTGATAGTAGGATATTTGAAAATGTCAGAATATTGTACGTCTATATTATGAGATAATATTTCAACTTTAAATTTAATAGCAAGCAAAGAATCTGCTCCTAATTCAAATATATCATCTGTAATTCCAACTTTTGTATTTAATAATTTTTCCCAAGTGTCACAAAATAGTTTTTGTGTTTCATTTTCTGGTGCTACATAATTTAATCTTTCTGTATTTGCAATTTCATATTCTTGTAAAACTTTTTTATCTATTTTTCCGTTTAAGGTTAATGGGAAAGTTTCTAGCGTAATAATATGAGATGGTATCATATAATATGGCAAGTTCTTCTTTAGATAACTATAGATATCTTCTACATTTATGTTTTCACTTGTTGTTATGAAAGAACATATACTATCAATGTTATTTACTTTTCTTATCATTGTATAAGAGTTAGTAACATTGCTCATATTTTTCAAAGTAGAATTTATTTCGTTTAATTCTATTCTGTGTCCTTTGAATTTTATTTGCGAGTCATTTCTACCAATAAATGATAACGTTCCATTTTGCGTCCAATATGCTAAGTCTCCCGTTTTATAGATTGTTGTTTTACTTATTTTTTCGTTATGAATAAATGATTTTTTTGTTAATTCTTCATTATTTAGATATCCTTTACTTACATTATCTCCACTTACACATAGTTCTCCTATTACCCCTATTGGTGCAATATGGCTATCTTTATCTAATATATATATTTTACTATTTGATATTGGATATCCTATTGGAACATTTTCATTTAAATTATTAGACTTTTTATATAGATAAAAAGTAGTGCAAATTGTTGTTTCCGTAGGTCCATATCCATTTATAATTTCCATATCTTTATTTATTTCTAAGAATTTATTTAACGTACTATTTTTTATTGCTTCTACTCCTACAAGTAGTTTATCAACAAATACTTTTATATTATTAGTAATAATATAATCGGCTACATCATTTAGTACACTAGGTGGAATATATAAAAATGTTACTTTATTTTTTGTTAAAATATCACTTAATAATGAAATACTTGTTAGTGTATTTTCTGGATATAAGGTTAATGTAGCACCAAATGCTAAAGGTGTAAATATTTCACATACACTTACGTCAAATGAAATGTTTGTTAAAGATAAGCAATTATCTTTATTTCCAAATTTATTTTTAAAGCAATTATTAAAACTAAATAGGAAGTTTACTAGGTTTTGATTTGTAACCATTACCCCTTTTGGATTTCCTGTTGAACCTGATGTATATATTACATAAGCCAAATCATTATTATTTATTTTTCTTGGAGTTGTATTTTTTTCGTATTTATTTAAATTTATAGTATTATATGTTAAAGTTTTTGCTCCTTTTATTTCATAATTTGTATCTGTAATAAATATTTTTGAATTGCTATCTGTAACAATATATTCGATTCTATTTATAGGGTATGTAGGATTTATTGGTAAATAAGCACAACCACATTTTAAAATTCCTAAAACACTAATTATAAATGGAATATTTTTATTCATACAAACACTTATAATATCATTATCTTTTACCCCATTTTCTATTAAACAATGAGCCATTTGGTTTGCTTTTTCATTTAATTCTTTATATGTTAATTTTTGTTCTTCAAAAATTACAGCAATTCCATTTGGATTTTTCTC
>CANQFS010000011.1 GCA_947599825.1 uncultured Clostridia bacterium | reverse complement strand
CCAATTAAACAAGGATTATTTTTCATTCTTCTTGATAGAATTTGAATGACTCTTTCTATTTCTTCTTTTCTACCAATAACAGGGTCTAATTTGCCGTCTATTGCTTGTTTTGTTAAATCGGTTCCATATTGGTTTAAGGTTTGGGTTTGGTTATAACTTCCTAAATTCTGTTTTTGAGATGTACTTCTTTTTTCTGCACTTTCTCCACCAAGCGCTTCATCATTTAAAATTTTTACCATTTCATTGTAAAGTTTTTGAGGGTTCACATTTAAGTCTAGCATAATGCGAACAGCAACACTGTCTGGCTCTTTCATAATTGCAATTAAAAGATGCTCTGTTCCTATAAAATCTGAGCCTAATTTTTTTGCTTCTCGAAATGCGTTTTCGATTACTCTTTTAGTTCTTGGAGTAAAGCCTACTACGGCATCTTCTGTTATTTCTTCATTTCTACCTACCAATAAATCGATTTGTTCTTCGATTTGGCTAGGTTCTATTCCTTGGTTTTCAAGCACTTTGCTTGCTACACCAGAGCCTTCTTTTAAAAGACCATATAGCAAGTGCTCGGTTCCTATATAATTGTGACCAAATTCTAAAGCAATTTCATTGGCTATTTCTATTGCTTTTTCCGCACGTTTTGTAAATTTATATGTCATTTTGACACTTCCTTTCTCAATTTGGGACAGTCCCAAATTGTCCCATTTGTCCCAATTGGGGATTTTTTATTTTCCCCCTTTTATTATTTGCTTAATTACTTCTGCTCTTGTTTTATCTCTTTCATTTGCTTCTAATACTTTTCCTACTCTTTTTTGAAGATTGGCAGGTTTGGTATATAGCATTAACTCTTTTACTTTACTATCTTTTAATTCTTGCATAATACCTAAATCAGTACCTAATTTAATGTCTGATAATAAGTTGTCACACTCTTCCGAAGTTAATTTTTTTGCATTGGTTAAAATACCATAAGAGCGGTAGACTTTATCTTCTAAATCTTCACTATTTTTGGCTAAATATTTTCTTGCTAAACGCTCTTGCTCTACTACTTTTTTCGTAATATTTTCTAAGTTTGCTACTATTTCTTGCTCTGTCATACCTAAAGTTTGGTTGTTTGATATTTGATAAATATCCGATTTTACCTTGCTGTCCTCTCCATAAGCACCACGAATTGTCATACCAAAGCTATTAACAATATGTAGCACTTTATTTAAATTTCCTGTTAATTTTAAAGCAGGTAAATGCACCATAATAGAGGCTCTTAAGCCTGTTCCTACATTGGTTGGGCAAGCAGTTAAATATCCATATTCTTTATTGCAACTATAACCTAATGCTTCATCTAATTTTTCATCTAATTCAACAGCTAAATTTAAAGTATTTTGTAAATCTAGCCCACTTGTAAATACTTGCAAACGAATATGATCTTCTTCGTTTAGCATAATACAAATATTTTCTTCATCATTTATAACAATGGCACCTTCCTGCTCTTTTTCTAGTGCCATTTCTGGGCTAATAATATGCTTTTCTACTAAAGACATTTTGGTAATGTCATCAATTTCTTTTAAATAGAAAAACTTTAGGCCATAACCAAGACTTGGTAAAATAAATTTTACTTTTTCTAATAATTTTGCTTTATCTTCTTTTGTCATTTTTATTTTAAATGGAAACTCTTTAATGTTTCTTGCAAGTCTAATACGAGAACTAATAATAACATCTGAATCTTTTCCTTCTTCTAAATACCAATTCATTTTTTATATCTCCTTTGCTTTTTTCTTTCACGCGTACACATTTTTTCATTATATGTCCCACGCTGGATATTATTTATTTTTTAAATTATTGATTTCATCTCTTGTTTTTGCGGCATCTTCATAACGTTCTTCTTTGATTTCTTGTTTTAATCTTGCTTGCAATTCTTCTATTTTTTCTTCTTTACTTTCCTTATTTTTAGAAGTCACTTTCTTTGCATTTTCTGTACTTTCTGCATTTTCCTTTTTGTTTTCGTTTGCTTTGCTATCTGTTTCTTGTGCCTTACCTAACATTTTGCCATTTCTTCCTACATGGCGATTAATACCATGAATATTTTTAAGCAAATTATCTATTTTTGTATGGAACGTGCTATAGCATTCATCACAGCCAAACTTTCCTGTTTGTAAAAATTCATCATAAGTCATATTGCACTTGTCACATTTTAAAGTTTGTGGCAAAGAAAATGTTGGCATAAAGTTTTCTAAATTATCCTCAAAAATATCGTTAAATTCTCCTAAAAAGTTTGAAAAATCAATTGGCATAGAAAATGAAGTAACATCAATTCCTAAATTTTTTGCACACTCATCGCATAAATTCATTTGTTTTTTTACACCATTTACAATTTGTGTATATTTTACATTTGCTTCTCTTTCATTACAATTTTGACATAACATAAAAATCAACTCCTTTTTATTTTAATTTAAAACCCCGCCCTAAATTGTCCCATTTGTCGCAATTGAGGACTGAGCTCAGCATAAGTTATCCGTAATTCTCTTTGCTTCATACGGCTAACTCATTCCTAATTGTGACAAAACATTACTCAATTAAGTTAATTAACATATTTTTAAATATTTTTGCTCTTATTTCATCTCTTGTTGGTTGAGGAATTCTTAAAACATTGTCGCTTGTTGCTACCTTTAATAGTTTTGCTTCGGTTTCATTTATCATTTGATATGATAAGAAATTACTAATAAAAATATCTACCTCTTGACTTGTTAAACTATCCTCTATACTATTGATAATATGCATAAAATAGTTGCTTTTTGTAATATTTATTTTTCTAATTTTTATATGACCTCCGCCACCACGCTTGCTTTCTACATAGTAGCCTTGTGATGGCTTAAAACGAGTTGCTATTACATAGTTTATTTGAGATGGTACACAATTAAACTGCTCTGCCAAATCGTTTCTTTGTATTTCAATTGAATCTTCCTCCTCAAATAGGTCTTTAATGAATTCTTCTATCATATCAGATATTCTCATTTAATCACCTTCTTTTTCTTTTTTTGACTTTGACTTTCTTTGACCTATAATTTTATTATAATACTTTTTTTCACTATGTCAATACCTTTTTTTGATTTTTTTAATTTTTTTGCTATTATAATAGTGTAATACTATAAATTATAAAGGAAGATTACATTGATTGATAGAACATAATTCTATCTTTCAAAGGAACTCTATTATTTAGGGTTCCTTTTCTTTTGTCATTTCTTCTAACTTCTTGGCATTTTCTTTTTGTTTATCTAACGTTATCCATGCAAAATAAGAAGATACAAATTCTCCATATTTAGTTGCATCTTCTTTTTCTCCTATTTGGTGCTTTATATTCTTTTTATCTTCATACGTATTTTTGCTCATAAAAAATGCACCCCCTCATCTTTTGTTTAGTTTGTGCATTTTTTTCGTTTTTATCCATTTTATAAAGATTAACTTTTATTTACTTTTTATTTTCATTTTGAAAAATTTTTAATTCATAATCTTTTACTTTTTATTCTATAACATATTTTTCAATTGCTTCTGCTACACCATCGTTGTCGTTGTCTGAAACTACTATGTCTGCCATTTCTTTAATATATGGTGCACTATTTCCCATCATAATACCAAGTCCTGAATTTTTTACCATTTCAGCATCATTGATATTATCTCCAATTGCTATAATTTCTTCTTGTTTTATTTCTAATTTTGGGGCTAAGTCTTTCACTGCCTGCCATTTGTCTACATTTGTACTTGTTATTTCTGTGTAATAATATTGCATTGAAATCCTGTCTGTTCCGTCTTTTATTATTTTTCTAGACATATGCTCTACATCTAATACATCTACATCTTTTATATTGCGCAATTTACGAATAATGCTACCAAATACTACTTTATCATTGTCGCAAATTGTTATTTTTAAATAGTCTTCTTCTTTTCTATTTTTTACATATTCTTCTATGTTTTGCAATATGGTAATTCTTGTTTTTTTATCTTCTGGTTTGCTTGCATTTTCTTGATGATAGAAAAGAACATTGAAATTTAAGTTTTTGGCTAAAATGGTATCTTTTGTATATACATTATAAAAAATGCTATTTTCTTCACAGATTTTAATAATTTGCAACACTTTTGCTTTTTCTAAAAATCGATTGTATATTATTTGTTCATTTTGTATATCATAAGTTATAGCTCCATTTCCACAAATCATATAATGATTACAACCAATTTCATTTGCTAAATTTTTTACAGACATAATTGGTCTTCCCGAAGCAAGTACGATTTCTACATTTTTTTGAACTGCTTTTTGAATTGCTTCTTTATTTTTGTTTGAAACTTCTCCATACGAATTTAACAATGTTCCGTCTAAATCTATTGCAACTAATTTGTACATATTATATTACATTCCTTCCTAAATTGCTTAAAAGATATATTTTATTCTTTTATGCTTTCTCTTTAGTATTGTATCATTTCTGTTTTTTTTATACAATATTTTTCAAAAAGAAATCCCACATATATAATATGTGGGATAAAGGGACTTTTATTTTGACAATTCTTTAACTTTTTTTCGCATTTTATATGCTACTATTGGATTTGAGCACCGAATGCACATACCCGCTATTTGTGGGTTATACACTGCTTCACATTTATGCTTATGCGCATATTCAATCAAATCAAGTCCCTTTTTTCGGTCTTTAATAGATATTGCTGATATGTCCATACTGTGTTCCCCTTTCTATTAAATTATAGCTTAATTAACTATATATCTATTATACTACTTTTTCATTTATTTTTCTACATTTTTTACCAGTTTATTTTTATTTTTTTTACATATTCTAAATACTGAAAAACATATTTTGTTTTTCTATATAATATGAAATTCACATTCTAGGAGGTGAAAAAGATGACAAATTCAAATTCAAAAGTAGTTCCAGAAGCTAGAGAAGCTCTTAACAAATTCAAATATGAAGTAGCTTCAGAAGTTGGTGTAACTTTAAAAGACGGATATAATGGAGATTTATCTTCAAGAGATGCTGGTAGAATCGGTGGAAACATGGTTAGAAAATTAATCGAAACAGCTGAAAAACAAATGGCTAACAAATAGTGATTTTTAAAATAGAATAGTAGAAAAACAGGAATTTCTTTTTTGCCTTTCTACATAGTGAAAGACAGGAAACAAGTTCCTGTCTTTCTTATTATTAAACACTACAGTAATAAAGAAAAAGCCAATTTCAATTTTTTTGATAAATTTACCAGTTTATTTTTATTCTTTTTGCACACTCTATATAGTGAAAATAAATTTTACATTTTCAAATTTTAAATTTTCAGGAGGTGAAAAAAAATGACAAATTCAAAAGTAGTTCCAGAAGCTAGAGAAGCTCTTAACAAATTCAAATATGAAGTTGCTTCAGAAGTTGGTGTAACTTTAAAAGACGGATACAATGGAAATTTATCTTCAAGAGATGCTGGTAGAATTGGTGGAAACATGGTTAGAAAATTAATCCAACAAGCTGAAAGCCAAATGAAATAAGTTTAAATTGTTAAAAAAAACAAAATTAAAATTTGCTAAGCAATAAATTGCTAAGCAAATTTTAATTTTTTATAAGTATTTATTTTTGCTTTAATTTTTAATCTACTTTTAGTCAATTTTCAAAAATGAACTGTTTTTCCTTAAGTCCTAAAAAACAATTTCTTATGCTTCTGGTTCTACTAAACCATAGTTTTTACCGTCTTTTAAGCGATAAATTACATTTACTTTTTGTGTTTCAATATTAATAAATACTAAGAAATTATTTTTTGGTTTGTCTTGTAATTCTAATTTTGCATCTTCTGGTGCCATTGGTTTTATTTCATAGTAAATTGTTTTTATAATTTCATTTTCAATTTCATGCTCTGCACCATTTTCTGAAACTGCTTCTTTCATACGAATAGATTCTGTCATGTTTTGTTTGTCTTTTTTTGTTTTCATTTTACGAATTTGACCTTCTAATATGTCGATATCTTTATCTATTGAAGCATATAAGTCTCTATGTGCAGTTACTGCTCTAAATGTTTCTGAATTTGCTGTTACATGTAATTCTGCTACTTGTTCTTTGCCTTCTGTTTTAATTGTTGCTAAAACATCAAACTCCTCTCCAAAATATTTTACTAATCTTTCTAATTTTCTTTCGATATAGTCTTTAATTGCCTCTGTTGCTTCTAAATCTTTTCCTGTAATTTTTATGTTCATAAAAATCGCTCCTTTCATTTTTGTTCTTTTGTTTTCTAATGTACTTTTATTATACATTGTTTCTTTTATTTTTTCAAACATTTTCCTAATTTTTCCTAAATTTATTTATATTTTTTACTTTTGTTATAAACTTTTTTTACATTTTTACAAATTTTTGGTAACTTTTCTTCTATTTCTCTTGCCAAAACTTTATTTTTATGATAAAATTTTATTTGCTATATATGAGGGAGGTGCAAAATAAATGCCAAATATTAAATCAGCTATAAAACGTGTAGATGTTATTAAAAAGAAAACATTACAAAATAATATGGTAAAATCAGCTTATAAAACTGCTGTTAAAAAATTTGAGCAAGCTGTTGCAGAAGGAAATGTAGAAGAAGCTACTACTTTATTTTCTAATGCTACTAAAAAAGTAGATCAAGCTTGCACAAAAGGTGTTATTGTAAAAAACACAGCAGCTAGAAAAAAGTCTAATATGGCTAAAAAATTAAATGCTATGAAAGCATAAATATAAAAAATTGTGCACAGTTTTTTATAGAAAAAAAACGTATTTATTGTCAAAAATAAGTACGTTTTTTGTTTTTTTGTCTTATTTTACACGATTTTGACGATATTTTGTTTCTGTAAACTCTTTACATTTAATGGAATTTATGCTATAATGTGTTCTATCTTATATAAGGAGGTATAACCCGATGCAGCAGGATATGGCAACTATCCAAGAAGCTCGGAGTTTTGTAGGAAGAAATGGTCCTCAATATGTAAAATTATATGCAACTAAAGAGGAAAAACGCCATTTTGAAGGTATCCTTTATTTTAAGGGTGAACCCATCAATTCCTGCATTACTAGCCTTGCTTCTCCTACCAATTGAAATACATTGGCAGGCTAAGAAAAAACCAAAGTACTTGATAATTTAAGCTTTGGTTTTTTCTTTTTATTTTGTTTTTTATATTGTAATTTTTACTCAAACAAAAAATTTTATAATAATTGCACTATTGCGTTCCAAATTCCTTTTAATACATTTCCAAAAATATCTACAATTGTTTTTATAATAGTATTTTCTTCGTAAAACTGTACTATTAATCGGTGTGTTGGTGGGAAAACCCATATAATTGCAATAATAATAACAAAAATAGCAAGTACTTTTAATAAGTCTAACACTCTCTTTAGAGTCCAAGGTTCTTTTATTTTAAATCCGAAGTCTTCTTAAATAATTATAATATGCATCATTATATGCCTTATTAATTTCATTTTGAATTTCTTGTCTTTTTTGTTGATATTCTCTTTGTGACTGTTCATATACTGCATTATCATATTCTTGCACATTCGTATTTTCTTTTTCTTGTTTTGCCATTCTTTTTTGTTCTAGTTCCGCATCATATTGTTTTCTTTTTTCTTCTAATTCCATATCATATTGTTTTCTTTTTTCTTCATTACTTAAAATATCATAAGCTTCATTAATTTGCTTCATTTTTCTTTCTGCTTCTTGTTTTTGCGCTTCATCTTGTAAATCTGGGTGATATTTCTTTGCTAAAACTCGATATGCTTTTTCAATTACTTCTTTCGAGGCCTTTTCACTAACCTCTAATATTTCATATAAATTTGACATATTCTCCCCTTTTTTCTTTTTCTTTTTATATTATATCATGAAAATATTCAAAAAAATAGTTTTTTTTGAAAAAACATGATATAATAATAAACAATTACAAATAAAAATACTAAATATTATTTATTTTTAGAGGAGTGAGACTTTTGAAATTAACTTCTGATGATGAGACTTTAGCAGAGAATAAAGTATTAATTTTATATATTTTAAGTAAAGTGGCAAAGCCTATTTCTAATCATGCTTTGCTTAGTTTAGTGCTTACTATTACAGATATGAACTATTTCTATTTTCAACAATTTTTGTTGGATTTATTAGAAAATGGTTACATTTCTCAATTTGAAAAAGATGGACATAGTTTTTACGAAATGACAAGTAGTGGAAAGGAAACTCTAGAACTTACTAAAAATATTGTTCCTGGTATTATTAAATTAAAGGTAGATAATAGTTTTAAAAAGGAATTAGAAAACTTTGAGAATGATCATTCTATTGTAGCTGAATATACACCTCGTAGTGAAAATTATTTTGATATTTCTTGCAAAATTGTAGAACATAATGAAACTATTTTCGAGGTAAAAACTTTCGTTGGTTCTAAAGAACAAGCAAAGGAAATTGTATATAATTGGCAAAACCATGCAAATGAAATTTACCCTAATATTTTAAAAATTTTAACAAAAAAGCAATAGTAAATAATAAAATAACAGGTACCTTAATTTTAAGATACCTGTTATTTTATTATTTGCAATTAAGAAAATCTTCCATTTCTTTTTCAAAATACATTTTGCAAAAACCTCTCATATTACCATTTGCTATTTTTGTAAATGAATATTCCGTTACAGTGCCATTTTTCATATTAACTTCAGACATTATAATTTCATCATTTTTTATGGATATTGCAATAGAATATGGCTCTTTTTCTCCACTTTCTTTCAGTTTTTGCACTAAATTCACAAAATTTTGAAAAACATCATTTGTTAATTCTACACTTGTCTGCTTTATAAGGTATTTGAAAATAAGTTCTTCGTACTCATTTTTGTTATAAATTATTTTAAGCTCTTTCTTACCTTTTTGCATAGTTGCTTCTATTTGCCTATCATACTTAAAGCAAATTTCAAAATTATTCTCCTTATCTACATTTTTAGGTATTATTTGCTTTCCTATTACAATATTTTCGTTTTTTGTTGCCTCATATTTCTGATATATGGAAAATTCTTGTGTTTCCCTTCCTATTTCATATTTTGACATACTCCACCTGTCTATTATCATATTCCAGTCAATGCCTTTACTATCTTTCATATCTATTTCTATGTATAGTACTCCACAATACCATTGTTCTACTGAAATAGGAAATGCAATATCATCAAACCCTTTCCATAAATTTGAAAATTTACTAATGCAAATGCCGCCTTCTTGCAATTGATAGATCCATGTAAGAATTGAATTTTGAAGTTTTTCATCTTTTTGTTGGAAAATGATTTTTTCAAAGAAACCATTTTTTATTTTTTTCCTCCGAAAAATTTTTTCCTTGCATGTTTTTATAATATTCATATTTTACCCTCCTTAAAATAATTATTTTTTGAAGTTTTTGTTGCTATATGCTTTTTAGCATTCGATTTCTTTATTATATCATATTATATTAAATTTTTCAATACATTGTGATAGTATTACCAATGTTTTTTAGATAAATGTTGAATTTGCTCTTTATATAATTCTATTAAATCCATTACTTGAAAAGGTGTTAAGTCTTCTTCTAAAACAGTGCCTTCTTCATATTGTTTTTGCAAAATTCTTATTTTTTGATCATCTTTTACATCTAAACTAACTTTAAAATCTTTTTGTTCATTTTTTTTATTCTTAAATTTTTGAAATTTGGAAAGATTTGGACGCGTCCCAAATCTTTCCTGCTATTATAAAATAAAACAAACACATTACCATTACTTGCATAATTTCAGTTTGCATTGTAGCAAGTGGAGCAATTGAAAACCACCAATCAAATACAGTTAAGCCTACTACAAATAAAACAAGCATTGCTATTGCTAAACTAAGACGAAAACGAGAAAATTGATATTTTTTGTGTTCTGACTTTCTTGCTTTGGCTAATGTAAATAATAGTAAAATTGCAGAAAAGCCTGCTGCAATGACGCATAAACTAGAATATATTTCTTCTGATATTTTACTATGCTGATATGCAATTGTAATTGTAAAAATGCTACATATAACTGTAAATGCTGTTGGAAGTGCTTTTTTCAAAATATTTTTTAAGAAATTTCCACATATTCTATCTTTATTTGGCTCTAGTGCAAGTAAGAAAGAAGGAATTCCTATAGTTACCATACTAATTAGACTAAGTTGAATTGGCATAAATGGATATTCTTTCTGCCATAGTAAAAATAGTAGTGCTAAAATAGTAGAATATATAGTTTTTACTAAAAATAGAGATGCACTTCTTTCTAAGTTATTTATGCTTCTTCTTCCTTCTAGTACAACTTGTGGCATTGAGGCAAAGTTTGAATCTAATAATATAAGTTGTGCTACATTTTTTGTAGCATCACTTCCATTTGCCATGGCAATACTGCAATCTGCTTCTTTTAAAGCGAGTACGTCATTTACTCCATCGCCTGTCATAGCAACACTTCTTCCTTGCTCTTTTAATGCTAATATAATTTCTTTTTTCTGCGAAGGTGTTACTCTTCCAAATATGCTATAGTTTGAAACTGCTTTTTTTAGTTCTTCTTTTGTTTTAATTGTACTTGCATCTATATAATTTTCAAAATCTTCCATTTCCACTTGTTTTGCAATTTGTGATACGGTAACTGGGTTATCTCCAGAAATAATTTTTATATCTACTCCCTGCTCTTTAAAATATTTTAAGGTGTCTTTTGCTTCTTTTCGCACTTTGTCTTTTAAATATAAAAAGCCTACTACTTCTATATTTTTTGATAAATTTTTTTCTTCTTTATTAATTGGTTCTGTGGTATGTACCAAAACTAATACACGAAATTCTTTTGCTTTTTCTATTACTTCATTTTTATAGTTTTCTATCTCTTTTTGTAAAATAATTTCTGGTGCTCCTAAAATGTAGCTACCTTTTTCTTTGAAAGTAACGCCTGACCATTTTGTTTTAGATGAAAATGCAATTATTTCTTCTTCTTTCCATATTTCTTTTCTTTTAGAAAATTTATCTTTTATGGCAAGCATAGTAGAATTGCTGTCTGTTGATGAAAAAGCAAAATTTGCTACAATGTTTTCAAATTCCGTTTCATTTTCTATTGGAAGATAGTCTTTTACTTCCATTTTTCCTTCTGTTAATGTTCCTGTTTTATCTAAGCATAAAGTATCTACTCTTGCCAGAGTTTCAATGCAATATAATTCTTGTACTAAAACTTTTCTTTTAGATAAACGAATAACACTAACTGCTAATACTGTACTGGTTAATAATACAAGCCCCTCTGGTATCATGCCAATCATAGCCGCTACTGTTTTTACTACCGCTTCTTGCATACTAGAGTTTAGCACAAAGTATTGGTTGCAAAATAGAAGTATGCCAATAGGAATAATGGCAAATGTTAATATTTTTATTATTTTCTTTAAGGTTTGCATCATTTCGGAATTTACTTTTTTTACATATTTAGCACCATTTGAAATTTTTGCTGCATAGTTTTCTTCTCCTACATGAACTACTTTTGCTTGGCATTTTCCAGATAAAATGATGCTTCCAGAAAAAATGCTATCTCCTTTTTGTTTATAAAGTGCATCTGCTTCTCCTGTTAGAAAAGATTCATCTACTTCTACAAAACCTTCTTCTATTATACTATCAGTTGCTACTTGATTTCCTGTTTCTAATTCTACAAGGTCATCTACCACTAATTCATAAATAGAAATTTCTTGTTTTTTTCCATCACGAATGACCTTTGCTTTTGCACTTGCAAGAACTGCTAATTTATCTACCATTTTTTTTGAATGAATTTCTTGCACAGTGCTAATGGCAGTATTTATAATAACTACCAATAAAAAGAACATATTTTTATAAGAGCCTACTAAAAAAATACTAAAGGCTAGTAATAAGTTTAATATATTAAATAAGGTAATAAAGTTTTCTTTTATAATTTGTTTGATGCTTTTTGTAGGAAGTGTTGTATCTGAATTTACTAAATTTTTATTTTTTCTTTCTTCTACTTGCTTAGAAGTTAGCCCTATTGGTTGTTCTATTTTTTCTTTTATTTTTTCTTTCGCCATATTTTCCTTCATCGTTTTCCCTTTTACCATTTTATAATTTAATAAAATTATTCTATCACAAAGCACTAAGAAAAGCAAAAAGTTCGGAAATTTTCTGAACTTTTTGCTTTTTACTACAATTTTACTGTTCACATTCTATGTCTCTAATAGACACTTCGTAAGCAACCCTTGTTTTTTTCGTTCCATTAGAAAACTTTTTTTCATACGCTCTGCTTTGAATTCTGCCAGTGATATTGATTTTATCACCAACTTCAAGATTAGCAGCTAAATATGCATCTCTTCCCCATGCAATACATGGAATGTAATCTACTTTGCCATAAGAGCGATTTACCGCTAGCATAATATCTGCAATTTCTCTGCCAAGTGGTGTTTTCCTATAAATAACATTTTTGCAAATAACTCCTTCAAGGATAACTTGGCTTTCATCTTTCTCATCTTCCGATAGGAAAGAAATTTCTCTTGCATAAACTGTTAAAATAAGTTTTCCTTTTCCTTCCGTGTGTTTATTGTATGAGCGATATTGCCCCGTTACACAGATTCTGTCATCGATACTTATTTTGGAAAAGAACGAAGACTTTTCTGATACTATAACAGGTATTAAGTCTGCCGTTTCACTTAGCCGCTTTGTTTCCAACTGAAAGAGGTAAAATTTTTTACCATTTGTTTCATGATGCAATGTTGGATATGTTATCACTGTTCCCTTAAGAATTACCTGATTGTTTTCCATTACTTTTTCTTTCATTGTCTTTTGTCCTCCTGTTTGTAAAATTGTAATGACATTTTTTTAGAGAAGCTACAGCTTCTCTTTATAATAGGTTACATTTTTATTTTACTACTATTTTATGTAATTTGTCAATCTTTTACATAAAATATTTACTAGTTTCTTCCAAATTTTCAAATTGTTTTTGCCTTAATACCTCATAAACTACAATTGCTACAGAATTTGATAAATTTAAAGAGCGAAGGGTTTCTCTCATAGGAATTCGAATAGTTTTGTTTAAATATTTTTTAAGCAAATCTTCTGGCAAGCCTTTTGTTTCTTTTCCAAATAATAAAAATACTTCTTCCATGTTAGAATAATTTACCTCTGAATAGCAAGTTTGCCCTTTTGTTGTTACAAAATACATATTGTTTTCTTCTGGTTTGTATTTTTCTAAAAATGCTTTTAAAGAAGTATGTCTTTCAATATCTAGTTTGTCCCAATAATCTAACCCTGCTCTTTTTAGAGTTTTATCTGTTATTTCAAAGCCTAAAGGCTCTACTAAATGCAATTTTCCACCTGTTGCGGCACAAGTTCTTGCAATATTTCCTGTATTTTGTGGAATTTCTGGCTCTACCATTACAATATTAATTTTCATTTTTTCTATTGCTCCTTTTATATGTATAAAATGAATTTATTTTTATTCTTGGTTTCTTTTCCAAACCCTATGAATATTTTCTTTTTCCTTTTCTTTTAAACTACTGAATAAATCAATATTGAGCTTATTACAAATACTAGATAACACATAAAAACAATCTGCTACTTCACTTTCTATGGTATCATAATGATATTGTTTATTGATATCAATGCACATATTACTTGCTGATTTTCGAATCGCTTTGGCAAGTTCTCCTATTTCCTCTGTTAGAAGAAGCATCGTATCTTGCACAGGTTGTGCTTCAAACCCACGAACTGTATTGATTTCTTTTATATAGGCTTGTACTTCTCTTAATGTATTATTTTCCTGCAAGGCATTCCACAATGCTTGCTGTTTATTTGTTTTTTCTTCATCGTTCTCTATCATCTTTTTCTTTCTCCTCTACATCTATTAGGTATACTTTATTTTCAAAACCACCTTTTTTTGCTCTTTTTTCTAAACGTACTTTTTCTATTTCTTCTTTTTCTAAATGATATACTTTTTGAAGCGTTTCTACTACTTCTAATAAATCTGCCATTTCTTCTATGCTATGGTCTGCTAAAAATTCATTAACTTCTTCTAATAATTTTTTATCTAGCTCTTTTTGATACTCTTCTTCTCCTAATATAGAATAACGGCATTTATTTCCTTTTGCTTCTATATTTTGTGGTATTTTATCTCTTACTAATTTATGATATTGAAAAATCATTTTTCTCCTCCTTTTATTTTTTGTATTATATGTTACAAAAAGAAAAAAGTCAATATATTTACGAATTTTTGTTTGACTTTTCTTTTTTTATATGTTATAATATATACAAACATTTATTTGTAGTAGGTGAAGTATATGGAATTAGAAGAAAAATTAAAAATATTAGCTGATTCTGCCAAATATGATGCTTCTTGTAGCTCTTCTGGAAGCAGGCGTGCTAATAGTAAAAATGGTATTGGAAATGGTGATGTTTCTGGTATTTGCCACAGTTGGCGGAGCAGACGGTAGGTGTATTTCCCTTCTTAAAATTTTAATGAGTAATGCCTGCATTTATGATTGTAAATATTGTATCAATCGTTGTTCAAATTCTGTGAAAAGAGCAACTTTTACGCCAAGAGAAATTGCCGATTTAACCATTCAATTTTATAAAAGAAATTATATTGAAGGTTTATTTTTAAGTTCCGCTGTTATTAAAAATCCAAATTTTACAATGGAACGTTTATATGAAACTATTTTTATTTTAAGGAAAGAATATCATTTTAATGGTTATATTCATGTAAAAACCATTCCACGGCTCTAGCAAAGAACTTATTGATAAAATAGGCACTTTAGTAGACCGTACTAGCATTAACATTGAACTTCCTTCACAAAATAGTTTGAAATTGCTAGCACCTCAAAAAGAAAAAGCAGGAATTGTAACTCCTATGAAATATATTTCTCAAGAAATTAAAATTTCAAAACAAGAAAAATCAAAATACAAAGAGAAATTTGTTCCTGCCGGGCAAACTACGCAACTTATTGTAGGTGCTACGCCAGAAAGCGATTTGCAAATTATGAAGTTATCTGAGAGTTTATATCAAAACTTTAATTTAAAACGCGTGTATTATTCTGCTTATGTATCTATTAACCAAGATACAAACCTTCCTACTCTTGCAAGCCCTCCACTTCTTCGCGAAAATAGGCTATATCAAGCAGATTGGCTTTTGCGCTTTTATGGTTTTAAAATGAATGATTTATTAGATGAAACTCACCCTAATTTTCATTCTTTGCTAGACCCTAAGTGTGATTGGGCACTTCGTAATTTGCATCTCTTTCCTGTTGAAATTAACAAAGCAGATTACCAAACTCTTTTAAAAGTTCCACGGAATTGGTGTTGTTTCTGCAAAGCGTATTATAAAAGCAAGAAGGGAATTTCACTTAACCTTTGAAAACTTGAAGAAACTGGGCATTGTACTAAAACGTGCACGTTATTTTATTACTTGTGATGGAAAATATTTTGATGCTATCAAGAGTTTTAATCAGAATTTTATTTCTGAAAATTTACTTTTTTTAGAACGCGCTTCGTCTGGCTCTTGTAACTATGTGCAAACTTCTCTTTTCGACACTTTAGATACGCCTTTGACAATGTCTTCTTCAAAACGTTCTTTAGAATGGAATCGAACTCTTTTAAATAAAAATTTAGATAGCAGTACATCATATTTTGAGACTTTCATGCCAACAAAGGAGGACAAACAAAAATGTTTAACTGGAATGTTATAGAAAAAACTTATGTGTATGATGGAAGTTTTGAAGGCTTGCTAACTATGGTATTTAATTGTTATATTCAAAAAACAATACCTTGTAAAATTATTTCACAAGATGAATTTGCACAAAACTTTTTAGAAAATTTTGAAAATAAACAAACAGAAGAAGAAAAGGCTAGTAGAATTTTTCATGGAATTGTAAAAAATATTTCTTATGATACCTTATATAATAGTTACTATGCTTTTCTCTCCAATACCAAAGAAAAGGAAATGGCTATTTTAAAATACTTATTAAATGGTTTTGTTATTGGTCCTAAAATTAATACTATGCTTTCTATTGATTTTGTATTTTCTGTTTATGCTATGAGAAAGAAAACTTTAAGTGAAGCCCACAAATTAAAAGGATTACTTCGTTTCATGGAAATAGGTAATAATGTTTTTTATGCTTCTATTCACCCTACTCATAATGTTCTTGAAAATGTGGGGCATCATTTTATAAAAAGACTTCCTATGCAAAATTTTATTATTCATGATAAAAATAGGAATATTGCTTTTCTTTATAATACAACTGAATATGTAATAAGAGATGATTCTACTCTACTTCTTCCTAATATTTCGGAAGAAGAAAAGAAATACCAAATGCTTTGGAAAACTTTTTTTGACACTATTGCTATTAAAGAAAGAACAAATCCAAGATTGCAAATGCAATTTATGCCAAAGAAATACTGGCAAGACCTTACTGAATTTATTCAATAGTTTATTTAAAAAGATATTATCAACATTTTAAGAAGTTATTTAAAAAGATATTAGCAATATTTTAAGAATTTATTTTTATTTATACTAAAAAAATTTTAGAATATTTTAATTTTTTTAGTATATTTTTTTATTTTTTTGAAAAAATATTTGTAAAATAATAACTCTATAATTTATGTTTACTATATAGTTTCTGTTAATCTAAACTACTAAATGCTATAGTCCAAATACATAAATCTTTACACTTAAATTAAAAAACGGAGGTGAATATGTATGGCTATTGACTATAGTGTGATAGGAGAAAGACTAAAAAGAGCAAGAAAAGAAAAAGATTTTACTCAAGAGCAATTAGCTGAAAAGCTTGATGTTTCTATCGCTTTTTTAAGTCGTGTTGAAAGAGGTAGCTCTCAAATCAATTTAAAAAGACTAAGCCAAATTTGTGAAATTTTAGGTATTACAGAAGGAGAAATTTTAAATGGTGTTTCTAGCAAATCTACTAAATATTTAGACTCTGATTTTGCTAACTTACTTAAGAATTGTTCTTCTGATAAACAAAAGCTAATTTATGATGTTGCAAAAGTAATTGCAGGAAAGAATTAAAAAAGGAAAAAGTTCTTATAAAGACTTTTTAAACTGTTCAATCATCAAATAAAAATTATTTTATTTGATGATTTGTTTTTTGAATTATAACTCTATTTTGACTTATCAATATCTGTAATTTTTACCCTATTCATGCTATATTTACTAAAAAGGAAAGGGGATTAACATGGCAGTAGACTTTAGTATTATTGGCAAACGTTTAAAAGAAGCTAGAAGAAAAAAAGGCCTAACACAAGAACAGTTAGTAGAAAAAATGGGTGTTTCTATTGCCTATTTAAGTAAAGTAGAAACTGGAAAAATTCATATAAATTTAGAAAGATTATCTGAAATATGTCATATTTTAGGTGTTACAGAGGGTGAAATTTTAAATGGAGTTTATAATCACTCTGAAAGATATTTAAATTCTGAATTTTATGAGCTCTTAAGACATTGTTCTGCAAAAAAGCAAAAATTAGCTTATGAAGTCTTGCAAGTTATTGTAAAAGATTCTTAATAAATATGTATGTAATATATAAAAAAAGTAAATTGTTTGTCCTTTATAATATTTATTTTTTTAGAAATAAATATCCCCGGCTTAGCCGGGGGTATTTTGCTCATAACGCCTAAAAGGCTATATTACAAGCAGAGCCTCAAGGCTCATAGCTAATCCGACACATGCGTTTCTCGTTACCCGTTGAACGGGTCTTTATATTCTTTTATACTTATTTGATCATACATCATATCTTCTTGTAGCTGATTTCTTACATATTCTGCTATTCTCTTTTCATTTTTTCCTACCGTGTCTACATAGTAGCCACGGCACCAAAAACTTCGTTGGCCAAATTTGTATTTCAAATTTGACCACCTCTGGAAAATTATGAGGCTACTTTTGCCCTTTAATATTCCCATAAATTTTGATACTGATAACTTTGGTGGTATTGATACAAACATATGCACATGGTCTGGGCAAACTTCCGCCTCTATAATTTTCACTTCCTGCCAATCTGAAATATCTCTCAAGATTTTTCCTATTTCCATTCTTTTTTGACCATAAAAAATTTTTCTCCTATATTTAGGTGTAAATACTATATGATATTTGCAATTCCACTTTGTATGTGATAAACTTGCTATATTATCAATAGTATTATTTTCATCTTTGTTTTTCTTTGTGAATATATTACTCATAATACAAAACTCCCTTCATTTTATAATTTCTTTATGTGTCGAATCATATTGATTTTATATCATGAAGGGAGTTTTGTCTATTACATAGCTAAAGCCTTTGTTACTACCGGCATAGCCGGAAGTTTATTTACAACGAAATGCACAGGAAAATTTCCTGTGCATTGATAGATTTTTTTTTAGTTGTTTTTACAAATAAAATTCTCTTACTTTTTCCTCTAACTCTTGTAGGAGATTCAGCATATAAATATCATTCATACACCATATGTCATATTCTTTGATTTTTTCAGCCTTCATCTCTTCTTCGTCTTCTACTACATTGTAAATAATAATTTTCACCAATTCACTTTTGTTATATTTACGAAAAATATAGATAATGTCTCCTACATTGCAGTTTTTTGAATCAATAATTTCATTTTCTCTTACAACTGCATAGTTTACATAGCAACCTCTTATAGGTTTTATATACAGCCCCTTACTGCTAAGAGAAATTTCTTCACAAAGTCTTATGTAGTCATTATTCTGTTTATTTTGTGGAACTTCTTCTTGTGGATTGCTATTTAAATTTTCTTGTTTTTCACTTTCAACTTCAGCCACTATTTCATTTTTTGTTTCATTTTGTGAACTATTTTTGGCATTAGTTTCAAATAAATTTTGCTGTTGTTTTTCCTGCCTCTGTGCAACACTTCTCGTTCTACTTATTGGCTCCTTATTTATTTGTTCATCTTCAGGAAAAATATAAGGAATATGAAAAACTTTCGCCTTACTACAAAGCCCATTATCACAGGTAAGAATAGTAGTATTTTTATGATGTTTGCAATACTCAATAATGTTATCATCTACATAAGAATATTGTTCATAGTTTAAAACACATAAATACTTTTTACTTTCTATGTCTTCCCTATTCTTTTTTAAAATATAGCATTTGTTTTTTTTGTATAGCTCTGTAGAATCTTCTTTCTCCTTATCCAACTCTTTTTTAATTGTTCCATACAGCAAAACCACCTTCGAAGCTTCCTCAATAATTTGCATTGCTTTTTTGGTTTTTAACGCACATGCATCTAAAATAATGACTTGCTCCCGTTTTTCTTCTTTTGTTAGCAAAGAGTAAATCTTTTGAACCCATTTCATATTGTTTTCCTCCTTAAGCTAAACAACTAAATAGTAATCTATCCTCCTTTCAAAAATAACAGTTTTTGTTTTTATACGTTGAATATCCTTATTATACCACGAATTTACATAAATGTAAATCTTTTTCACAAATTTTCGTTATAAAATTCTTGAAAAGCATTCACAAATATGCTAATATAAAAATGATGTAGATTATACAAATAAATAAAAATAATAGAATAAAGGAGGATTTTTTATGGACTTTAAACAATGGGAAGGCTTTAACAAACTTGGAGAATGGACTAAAGAAATTGATGTTAGAGGCTTTATTCAAGCAAATTATACCCCTTATGAGGGAGACGATTCTTTCTTAAAAGGACCAACAGAAAAGACAAAAAAATTATGGAATGAAGTGCTAGAACTTTACAAAGAAGAAAGAGAAAAAGGTGTACTTGATGTTGACACCAAAACCCCTTCTGGCGTAAACCGTTATGAAGCAGGTTATATTGACAAAGATTTAGAACAAATTGTAGGACTTCAAACAGATGCACCTTTAAAAAGAGCAATTATGCCAAATGGTGGTATTAAAATTGTAGAAAAATCTTGTGAATCTTATGGTTATAAAGTAGATGAAGAAACAGACTACATTTATAATAATTTAAGAAGAACTCACAATGACGGAGTTTTCGCAGTATATACCCCAGATATTAGAGCAGCTAGAAGTTCTCACTTAATTACAGGACTTCCAGATGGTTATGGACGTGGAAGAATTATTGGTGATTATAGACGTGTTGCTTTATATGGAGTAGACGCTTTAATTGCTGAGAAGAAACAAGAATTAGAAATATTAGATGTAGATGAATTTACTGAAAGTGTTATTCGTGAACGTGAAGAAATTCATGACCAAATTGTTGCCTTAGAAGATTTAAAGAAAATGGCTGCAAAATATGGTTTTGATATTTCAGTTCCTGCTTCTAATGCTAAAGAGGCTATTCAATGGTTATACTTTGGTTACTTAGCTGCAACAAAAGACCAAAATGGTGCTGCTATGAGTATTGGTAGAACTTCTACTTTCTTAGATATTTACATGGAAAGAGATTTCAAAAATGGAACTTTAACCGAAGAAGAAGCACAAGAGTTAATGGATCACTTTGTTATGAAATTACGTATGATTCGTTTCCTTCGTGCACCAGAATATAACGAACTATTTAGTGGAGACCCTGTTTGGGTAACTGAAAGCATTGGTGGTATGGGTGTTGATGGAAGAACTTTAGTTACTAAAAACTCATACAGAGTTCTTCATACTTTAATGAACTTAGGACCTGCTCCAGAACCAAACTTAACAGTTTTATGGTCAAATAATTTACCAGAAGGTTTCAAAAAATATACTGCAAAAATTTCAGTAAAAACATCTTCTATTCAATATGAAAATGACGATTTAATGAGAATTACTTTAGGTGATGATTATGGTATTGCTTGCTGTGTTTCTGCTATGAAAATTGGTAAACAGATGCAATTCTTTGGAGCAAGAGCAAACCTTGCTAAAACTTTACTTTATGCAATTAATGGTGGTAGAGACGAAAATAGTGGTAAACAAATTACACCAAAATTTGAAGCAATTACTTCTGAATATTTAGATTATGATGAAGTTATGGCTAAATTTGATAACATGATGGACTATGTTGCAAAAATTTACATTAAAGCATTAAATGCTATTCATTATATGCATGATAAATATTCTTATGAAGCATTAGAAATGGCCCTTCATGATAAAGAAATTTTAAGAACTATGGCATGTGGAATTGCTGGACTTTCTGTTGTTGCTGATTCTTTATCTGCAATTAAATATGCAAAAGTAAAAGTAATTCGTGATGAAACTGGTTTAGCAGTAGATTATGAAATTGAAGGAGATTTCCCAAAATACGGAAATGATGATGATAGGGTTGACCAAATTGCAGTTGATGTTGTAAAAACTTTCTTAAGAAAATTACAAAAACATCAAACTTATAGAAATTCAAAACATACCTTATCTGTTCTTACTATTACTTCTAACGTTGTTTATGGAAAAGCAACAGGAAATACACCAGACGGAAGACGTGCAGGCGTTCCTTTTGGACCAGGTGCAAATCCATTACATGGTAGAGATACTAATGGTGCTGTAGCCGTTATGAACACAATTGCGAAACTTCCTTATGAATATTCAGAAGATGGTATTTCTTATACTTTCTCTATTACACCAGGAACTTTAGGAAAAGAATTAGATACTCAAATTACAAACTTAGTTAGTCTTCTTGATGGATATTTCAAACAAACAGGACATCATATTAATGTTAATGTATTTGACAGAGCATTACTAGAAGATGCAATGGAACACCCTGAAAAATACCCACAATTGACTATTCGTGTATCTGGCTATGCTGTAAACTTCATTAAATTAACAAGAGAACAACAATTAGATGTAATTAATAGAACTATTCATGAGAAATTTTAATTAAAATGAAAAAAACTGCCTTAACTTGTTTTAAACATAATAGGTTAAGGTAGTTTTTAATTTTTAAAAAGCGAGCCTAAGATTTTTATAAATTAAAAAAATACAAAATTTTGTTCTGTTTATATTGATTTTTATAGTTTAACATGTTATACTAACTAGCATAGAGAATGAGAATAAGCAGATGTGGTTTGCCACTTTTAATCCACAACTTTAGTTGTGAGAATGGAGGTGGTGCTATGATAGAAGCTATTTTATTAGAAATAATATACTTACTTTTATTTGGCTTAATTGTCGAAACTATTATGGTATTTGCCTTAATTATACAAATTATAATTTTAAGCAAATAGACAATAAAAAAACACATCTGTAACTTGACCGGTTCAATGTGTTTTTTTACATACTAACTGGCAAACCACGTTTGTGGTTTCTCCATTTCCTATCTTTATTATATACAACTATTTAAAAAATGTCAAATATATTTTTATAAAGGAGATTGCAATGAACGGAAAAATTCACTCTTTTGAAAGTTTAGGTGCAGTAGATGGGCCAGGCATTCGCTTTGTTATTTTTATGCAAGGTTGTGCTTTGAAATGTGAGTACTGTCAAAATAGAGATACTTGGAATTTACATGGTGGAATAGAATATTCTGCAGATGAAGTGTTAGAAAAAATTTTAAAATATAAAAATTATATTATGCCTCACCGGAGGTGTTACCATTAGTGGTGGTGAACCTCTTTTACAGGTTTCTTTTTTGATTGATTTATTTACGAAATTAAAAGAGCATGGAATCCATACTTGTATTGATACTTCTGGCAGTGTAGATATTACTGAAGATGTAAAAAAATTAATTGCTCTAACAGACTTATTTTTACTTGATATTAAATGTATTAATGATGAGAAATGTATAAAATTAACTGGTGTTTCAAATAAACAGGAACTTGCTTTTGCAAGATATTTAAGTGGTATTAATAAGCCTATGTGGATTAGGCAAGTGTTAGTTCCTACTATTACAGATGATGAGCAAGATTTATTACAATTAAAAGATTTTATTGCTAGTTTAAATAGTGTGGAAAAAGTAGAAATTCTACCTTATCATGATTTAGGTAAATTTAAATGGGAAAATTTAGGTTGTTTATATCCTTTAGAAGGTCTTAGAACCGCTTCTTTAGAAGATGTAAAAAGAGCAAAAGAAATATTGAATTTGTAAAAAAATAGTCTAACTTGAACTGGTTAGACTATTTTTAATTTTTTATGCACTTTTTAATTCTAAACGTAATTTATCTGCAATCATTGCAATAAATTCTGAGTTTGTAGGCTTTCCTTTTGCAGCTGATACAGTGTAACCGAAGATACTTTCTACTGTATCTGTTTGACCTCTTCCCCACGCTACTTCAATTGCATGACGAATTGCTCTTTCTACTCTACTTGGTGTTGTTTTATATCTTTCTGCAATGTCTGGATATAATTGCTTTGTAATTTGGTTAATAATATCAATATCATTTACTACCATCATAATTGCTTCTCTTAAATATTGATAACCTTTAATATGTGCTGGCACTCCTACTTCGTGAATAACGTTAGTAACAAGTGCTTCTAAGTTGCTTTCATCTTTTTTGCTTTCTGGTGCAATTTCAATATATTGTTGTTTTATTTCTCTACTTGCGAAATTTCCTTTTACACTACCTGGCTCATAATATTTAAGTTCTTTTATTCTTTTCATTAATAATTCAATATCAAATGGTTTTACAATGTAATATTCTGCACCTAAATTAATTGCTTTTTGTGTAATTTTGTCTTGCCCTACCGCAGAAAGCATAATACATAATGGTAATTTACTAATTTGTGTTGTGTTTAGTTTTTCTAATACTCCTAATCCATCTAAATGTGGCATAATTACATCTAATAATACAACATCTGGCAATTTTTCTAGAATAAGTTCATACGCTTCATTTCCATCTTTTGCCATTCCTACTACTTCCATTTCATCTTCATTTTCTAAGCAATTCTGTAATGTCGTAGCAAACTCAACATTGTCGTCTGCTATTAAAACTCTTATTTTTTCTTTCACTTTTGTTTTCCCCCTACTTATATTTTTCTGTAAAAATTTTACATTTCGAATTATAATATGTTTTAAAACATTTTGCAATACTTTTTTGGAAATTTTTTCAAGTTTTTGTATTTTTCGTTCATATTTCAATGTTTTTTCGTATATTTTTTTCTTTTGTAAGGGTATATTTTTGTATTTTTAGTGTTCCTTCTTCGTTTAAACTAAGAATTTTTTCTTTTTCTTCCTTTGTTACTTCTAATCTACATTTTACTTTTTCTCCGTAATCTATAGAAATGATAGAAATCGCATTTTTTTTGCAATAGTATTGTATTTTTTCAAATTCTGGATAATCTACTACAATTTCTAGTTCATAGCCTCTTTGCTCTATTACTAATTCTGCCTTTTGAATAGCTTGCAGGGTTGCTTCTGAATAAGCTCTTACTAGCCCACCTGTTCCTAATAAAATTCCTCCAAAATATCTTGTTACAATTACTAATACATTTACTAATTCTTGTTTTTGTAAAATTGCAAGCATGGGACTTCCTGCTGTTCCACTTGGCTCTCCATCATCTGACATTTTATTTACAATTCCGTTTTGAGTCATAATAGAATAAGCAAAGCAATGGTGCTTGGCATCATGATATTTCTTTTTTACTTGCTTTATAATTTCTTCTGCTTCTTGCTCTGTTTGCACATAATACAAATTACCAATAAATTTGGATTTTTTTTCAACTATTTCACTGCTGGTGTTTTCTTTAATTGTTTTTACCACAAACTTTAATTCCTCTCTTCTTTTATAATAAATTCCATTCTTTATGAATATGATACCACACTTGATTTATTTTTGAATATGTTGTTACTAATAGTGTTTCATTTTCAATTTCTATACTATTTTTATTAGCATATATATTTTTATATACTTCTATTAAGGTTTCTTCTATGTTAACATTGTCTTTAAATACTAATATATTTCTACTAAAATAATTTTTTGTGTCTTCATTTGGCTCTATTGCACAAATTATTTTTTCTAAATTTTCTAATTCTGTAAGAAAGATAAAATTAAAATTCCAATGCTGTGCTCTATTTTTTATATTTATGTAATATCTATCTAGTCCATAAATTGGTTCATATTTTTCTTCTATTTTATAGCCTTTCATTCTATGAGAAATTGCATCTTCTATTTGTTTTTTTACATTTAAGTTTGCTTCTTCTATATTATTAAAGTGAATTTGAGATAATTTTTCTATTTTGTTAAAAGTATTTTCTTCTGCTGTGTTTTGCTCTATAATGCGTTTTAATAGTTCTACTGCTAGGGAATGTGTTAAATTTGCAATAGAAGATAGGTTTCCTTTTTGAAAAAACTTGCTCATTTCTTGCTCGCTTATATACATTTCTTGTTCTTTTAATTCGTTCCATTGAAGTAGAAATGTATTTTCTTTTACTTCATGTTGCTCGCATAAGTTTTCATATTCCCAAGCAATGTCTATTTCTTTTGTTTCTCCGCAATAATTATCTTTTCTGTAAGATGGTAATGTAAGAGTGAATTCTTCATTGTTTTTTCTAATAATTGCAACATTCCAAATATTTTTTTCTTGCAGTTTTTCTATTTTATTATCTTCTTGCATAAATGATAAGTCGATTTCTATGCTAACAAAATTGCACCAAATCTCGCGACCATTTGATTTTTCTTCTTCGTACACTAGTTTTTTAATTTTGTTATTTGGAATGCTTATTTTATCCCAGTCCCACTCTAATACTACTGCTTTGATATCTTCTCTTTTTAATTCTACTTTCATTTACCGTATCTAATATATTTAATATTTTAAATATATTGTTTCTCCTTTCTTTTTTCTTCTATTATATCATATTATATAATGTAAAATGGTAATTGGCAATGCATTCTAAAAATATAATATTTCTACTTACTAAACAATCAATAAATAAAAAAAGAGCTATACTTCACTTACGTTCGTATAGCTCTTTTTTTATTTATTGGCTGGGCTGGCTAGATTCGAACTAGCGCATGCCAGAGTCAAAGTCTGGTGCCTTACCGCTTGGCTACAGCCCAATATATAATGGGGTGGAATATGGGACTCGAACCCATGATCTCCAGTGCCACAAACTGGCGCGTTAACCAACTACGCTAAAACCACCGTTTCCACATATATTTACTATTTTAACTTATTTTACCCAACTTGTCAACCACTTTAAGCATTTTTTTCTTAATTTTTTTCTCAAAGTGTGTGTCATATTCTTGCTTCATAATCTGCCAACCATTTTCTGACATTATTCGACATTTTCTTCTGTTTATTTTACTTTTCATTCCATCTATTAAAAAATTTTTATTTTTTTGATTTCCTATTCTATAATAAAATAGGCACTTTTAAAGTTTTTTAATTTTTTTACAAAAAATGCAAATTTCGACATACTTTGCATTTTCTTTTTGTTATATTAGAAATCTAGTGCTAATTGAAAGGGGTGTTATATGCATAATTTATTAGAAAATATTATTCCAAACGGGAAAAATACTATTGTGGGTAAGAAATGTGGAACCATTACAGTTTCTGTATATAAAGAAAAAAGTTCAGGTTCCCATATTTTTCATATTAAATCTGATAATGAAGATGTTCTTCCCGTTTCTTATGTGATTGAAGACATATTGTCTCTCTACTAGGCTAACTCAATATTTGTTAGTCTTTTTTTATACTATTTTTTATTTGCTAGTAGAACCAAATCCACCTGTTCTTTCCCCTTCTGCCATATCATCATCTGCTATAAAATATTTTTGAAAAATAGCTTGTCCAATGCAATCTCCTTTTTTTATTTCAATATCTTCATCTTTTATATTAAAAAATGCGAACATAATATGACCATCATTGTCAGCATTTCCATAATAATCTTTATCTATAACCCCTATACTATTTGCTAAAATTAGCCCTTTCTTTCCAGGGTTTGAGCTTCTATTTGCTAAAATTAACACTTCATCGTCCTGCATATAAGCTTTAATTCCAGTTTTTATTAAAGTTGGTTTCATTCCTTTTTTAAAAGATGGTACAATGCAGTCTTCTGCTGCTTCTACATCATATCCTGCTGAATATTTTGTTTTTCTTACTGGCAAATGAATTTCTTTATCTTCAAATCCTTTTGCTACTTCAAATCCTCTTATTTTTTCCATTTTACAACTGTCCTTTCTTTTCCAATTTGAAAATATTAGCTTATGTCATTATTTTCAAATTTATTATTTTTATAGAAAAATTTTTTATTTACGTATTTTTCTATTTTTTCACTCTTATTTTTTCATTTTCCACTCTTTTTGTCAATGTTTTTCCTTAATTTTTTTAGTTTCCTTATCTTGACTTTTTCTATTTTCTGTAATATAACTATGAAAGCAAAATGAGAGTAATCTCATTGCTATTTTGAAGATTAAATTTATGCCTTTTGCAATCATAGTTCTTGTAAAGGCAAGGAAAGGAATGATTAAAATTATGGAATTAAAAGGATCTAAAACAGAAGCAAATTTAAAAGCTGCATTTTCTGGAGAATCAGAAGCAAGAAATAAATATACTTATTTTGCCAGTGTAGCCAAAAAAGAAGGTTATGAGCAAATTGCTGCTATTTTCCTAGAAACAGCTGAAAATGAAAAAGAACATGCAAAATTACATTTTAAATATTTAAATGGAATCGGAGATACAATGGCTAATTTAGCTGCAGCAGCTGCTGGCGAAAATTATGAATGGACTGATATGTATGACACTTTTGCAAAAGAAGCTGAAGAAGAAGGTTTTAAAGAAATTGCTGCTACTTTTAGAGGAATTGCCGCTATAGAAAAAGAGCATGAAGAAAGATATAGAAAACTATTAGAAAATGTTCAAAATGGCGAAGTATTTAAAAAAGGAAGTATTGTTATTTGGAAATGTAGAAATTGCGGACATATTGTTGTTGGAACAGAAGCTCCAAAAATTTGCCCAGTTTGCAAACACCCACAAGCTTATTTTGAAATTAAAGCAGAAAATTATTAATTGTGTAAATTTAATGTTATTTGCTTTATATAGATTTAGTTTTTTGGTATAGAAAAATATAAAAGGAACTTATCAAATTAATTATGTTTTGATGAGTTTCTTTTGTTTTGCGTGAAAATTTCACTTTACAAACCACTTTCTTATCAATTTTCTTATAAAAAAGCGAGCCTAAGATTTTCTAGCAAATGGAAATTTTAAGAAAATCTAAGGCTCGCTATATTTAAATGAGAACTTTCCTACACAAAGAATGACCAGTTAGTAGAAATAAAATTTTTAATATGATATAATATAATAAATTTAAATAATTAACTTAGGTAAGTTTGAAAAATTTTGTGCCTTTGACAGACTAAGCGTAGCGGAGGCAAGAAAGGAATGGTAAGTATTTATGCAAATTATAGTTCACAGAGGTACACACCAAATTGGTGGCTGTGTTACGCAAATAAAGTCTGAAAAAGGCACTCGTATTGCTGTTGATATTGGAGAAAATTTACCATCTTCAGATGATGAAGTGAATTCAGATTTAAGTATTGAAGGCCTAACTTATGGCACTCCTAACTTTAAAGCTGTATTTATTACCCACTATCATGGTGACCATATAGGACTTTACAACAAAGTTTTATCACAAATTCCAATTTACATGGGAGAGGTTTCTAAAAATATTTATAAAATATTACAAACAAATCTTGCAAAAAAACATATTATTTCTGAAGAAGATTTAAGTAGAATTGATGCTTTTAAGACTTATAAAATACCAGAAAAAATAAAAGTAGATGATATTGTTGTAACTCCAATTGAAGTAGATCATTCTGCTTTTAATGCTCACATGCTTTTAATTGAGTGTGATGGTAAGAAAGTTTTACATACTGGCGATTTTAGAACACATGGTCAAAGAGGTAAAGCTGTAATTTCTGCTTTAGAAAAATATGTAGGACAAGTTGATTGTTTAATTTGTGAAGGTACTACTCTTTCAAGGGATAAAAAGTCTCCAATGAAGGAATTTGAGTTACAACAAAAGGCCGAGCAAATTTTTAAGGAAAATAAATATGTATTTGTAATGTGTAGTAGCACCAATATTGACCGTATTGCAGCTATTCATAAAGCAACTTTAAATTCTCACAGACTATTTGTTTGTGATGCTTATCAAAAAGAACTATTAATGTATATTGATTCTATTTCTAGGAGTAGTTTATACAAATTTAAAAATAGAGTATTAAGTTATGCTGATAATATTTTACCACTTATGCAAGAAAAAGGATTCGTTATGCTAGTTAGAGCTAACTATGCTTCTGAACAAGTAATGGAACTTTTTCCTGAAAGCACTTTTGTTTATTCTCAATGGGACGGTTATTTAGATGAGAAATTTAAACAATATGAACATTTACAACAATTTGTGCCTAAAAATCATATTCCTCTACATACTAGTGGCCATGCAGACTTTGAAGCAATTAAAAGTGTATGCGAATGTGTAAAGCCAAAAATTTTAATTCCTATTCATAGTGAAAATCCAAGTGGCTTCCAAGATATGAATTTAGAGAATTGTGAAATAAAATTGCCAAAAGATGGTGAAAAAATAAATTTGTTGTGATAAAATGTAATATGAAAAGGAGGAAATGATATGAAAAGTTTATTAAAAAAATCAGGTTGGTCAGATATATTAGTATCTGTAGTGTTTGCTTTGATTGCTATTTTTATGATAGTAAAACCAGATTCTGCAACTAAAATAATTTCTTATATTTTAGGAGGAATTTTTGCTCTTTACGGTGTTATTAAGATTATTAATTATTTTGTAGCAAAAGGAAAATATGATTTTTACAATTATGATTTATTGTATGGAATTATTGCTATTATTATTGGTCTAATTACTATCTTTTATAGTGGTCTTATTGAAACCATGTTTCGTATGGTAATAGGAATTTGGATTGTGTATAGCGGACTTTTAAGATTATCTTTATCTTTCAAATTACATAGTGCAGAAGTTCCTATTTGGAGTGCTTCACTTATTTTATCTATTCTTATTATTGTTGGTGGTTTGTATATGATATTTGAAAGTGGCGCTTTAATTGTAACAATTGCTATTATCATGTTAATGTACGCTATTATTGATTTAGTAGAAAGTGTTATTTTTGTAAAATATGTTGATAAGATGATGCAATAAAATTTTTGATGAGAGTCTAAGATTTTCTTAAAATTTTCATTTGCTAGAAAATCTTAGGCTCTCTTTTTTAATGCGGTCATAACATTCTAATTATGACTTTATTATAATAATATTATATTCTTTGATTTTAAAATTATGTATAAAAATACTAAAGAGCCATTCTAGGCTCTTTTTTGTTAAAATTTATTACGATTATTGCTTTCTAGCAATAACTTTATTGTAAATTAATTATAGCACGAATTATAATAAATTGTCTATTCTCTTCATCTTTTTTAGTTTCTATAGGAACTAAACATGATATTTTTTTATTAGTGTGAGATATAGGTACAACAATTATATTTCCTGAATGAGAATTTCTAGTATTATTTTGAACAATTACACAAGGCCTTTCTTTTTGCATTTCTGAGCCAATTCCAATACCAAAATTACATTTATAAACTTCTCCTCTTCTTACTACTCTTTTTATGCTGTTTGTTGAAATTGTATCTAAATAAATTTTAGTTTTTATCCAATCCAATAAATTTTGTATTTTTGATAATTCTATTTGCATTACTATTCCTCCTCTATAAAAATTAATTATATATGACTCTTCTTAGCTCATCATATAATCTATTTATTTCTTTTAAAGGTTGTACATTATTTGAACTTAAAAAATCTATAATTTTAAAAAATTCTTCTACTGGTAATATTTCTAAAACCTGCCTTCTTTGTATTTCATTTATTGGCATTACTTTAGGTTTTATTTGATACATCAATAAAATTTACTTTCTTATGATATTATCTTTACAATACCTCTATTTTTTGCTATAATTATGTAATGTAAAAGAGGTAATTAACATGATGCAAATTTATGATTGGAAAAATAATATTAATGAAAATGAATTAAATAATGTTATAGAAAATTTAAAAAATAATAGTTTAGTTATTCTTCCTACTGAAACAGTCTATGGTCTTGCTGCAAGTGCATTTTCAGACAAAGCATGTAAAAAAATATTTACTGTTAAAGGTAGAGCACAAGATAACCCTTTAATTGTTCATGTAGCAAACAAGAAAATGATTGAGGAAATTGCCAAAAAACCAAACGAAATAGAAGAAAAACTAATTGATTCTTTTATGCCTGGTCCATTTACACTTATATTAAATAAGAAAAAATGTATTTGTGATACGGTAACTTGCTTTCGGACAAACGGTTGGTATTAGAATGCCTAGCAATAAAATTATTCATACAGTAATTGAAAAAAGTAACATTCCTCTTGCAGCACCTAGTGCAAACTTATCTACGAAGCCTAGTGGAACTTGTATAGAAGATATAAAAGAAGATTTTTATAATAAAGTAGATATTCTAGTAGATGGTGGCAAATGTAATATTGGAATTGAATCTACAGTTGTAAAAGTAGTAGATGGAGTTCCTGTTATTCTTAGACCTGGATTTGTTACTGAAGATGATATAAAGAATGTTGTTCGGTAGTGTTAAACTTAGTGATAAGTTATTTAGAAAAGTAAAAGAAAATGAAAAAGTAGAAAGTCCAGGTATGAAGTATAGGCATTATGCACCTAAGACAAAATGCATATTAGTGAAAAATGATGAAAACCAAATATCTAAGATAAATAATGATTTAATTTCTAAATTTCCTAATTGTTGTGTATTAGGATTTGTAGAAGATAGAGAATATATTAATGTTCCTAAAGATAGATTTATTAATTTAGGAAGTAAAGATAATTTGCAAGAAGTTTCTAGTAATATTTTTTCTAGTTTAAGAGAAGTAGACCGACTAAATTGTGATTTTGCCATAATTGAAGGATTAGAAGAAAAAAATTTAGGACTTAGCATCATGAATAGACTAGTTAGAGCTTGTGAAAATAATGTTATATAAGCAAACAGGAGAACAATATTCGTTCTCCTGTTTTTGATTAATTGGTAGTAATAGCAATTTCACACATTTTAAGAATAGATTCTTTTGTTTTACTTCTTGCAAAAAATCGACCATTGTGACAGAAAGTTGCATCCTGTATCCCAGAAATTTCGGGTAATGTTTTTTCATTTCCGCCAGCCCACTTTTTAGGGAAAGGCACAAGTTGGTCAAATTTCCTTTCTATTGATGGTAGAACACTTTGCGCTGCCCATCCTCCTGCAGGATACGGAAAGATTACAAATTTTACGCTGTGATTATGACTTTCGTTATAATTTACCACATCTTCTAGCCATGGCATCGTCTGTGCTGGAATTTCCAAAATCCCATCATTGATATTTTCATATCTTTTTTGAAGTTCTTTTTTTGTGGCTACTTGTACTGCCTTATCTTTGATGATTTCTTTTAAAATTCCAATTACAAATGACTCAACTCTGCTAAAAGCATTATCATAATTCGGCGTTTCTAACCATGACGGAAGAAATTTCGGAATAAAACTAAATGTATGGTTACTAATTTTCTCTCCATTGTCTTCCATATCTACTGGAATGATAACTTCTTTGTCAATTTCTTCTTTAATTGTGTTAATTTCATTATCATTGAGAGATATATTTTCTTTAACCATAACATTCTTAATCGCTTCTTCTCCAAAATTCTTCCATACTAGTCCAGCACTAGCATACTTTTCGCCTGTGGCTCTGCATACATTAAAACCCGCCATGTGATGATCAAACTTTCCTCCTCCAATATCAATTACGATATCAAGTTTATTCAATTCTTCAAGGTTTCTTGTCCGTACTACATATGCATCGGTATTCATATACGCAATTTCAAGTATTGCAATACCAACAACCTCATCACAATGAAATATCCCGTTATGTGTGCCAAAATTCATTGCGGATTTTGTACTTGCTTTTTCTCCTACTCCAATAATCATATTTTCTACCTCCTTAAATTATTTCTTGTTGTTTTTTTGAAACTATATTATTTCAACCCTTTTAATGTGACTAGGGGGTATTTATATAAATACTAAAAATTTAGTATATTGGTATTTATTATATCATAAAAAAGCGTATTTAGCAATAAATGCATCTATCATCTTCTGTTAATTTTTCAATTTCTTTTCCTTTGTGAAATTCCATATACCTACTAACTCGCCAGATATATGATTTTTGAATTCTTCCTGATAAAACTCTAAATATCATGTCTTCTTCCATGTGTTTTATTATTTCTTCATTACACACCAAAAAAACTCCTTTTCATAAATATTTGCAGATTTAATTTGCATAATATTTATTTTAAAGAGTTTTTTTGATTTTAGCAAATACAACAATTAGTATTAGCCATCAGCTAATGCTTTACACCAGTTATTTCCTTGTTCAAATTCTGTCACATAGGAAGATTGTTCATCTAAAAATTCTCCCTCTTTCCGTACGACTTTAACTTTGATTTTTCCTAAGCCTTCATTTTCATCAATTACTTCTGTAACCCATCCCTGCCGTCGTTGTGAATTAGGAATAAACGAAACTTCATTGACATACATTCCTTCACAAATCCAGCTTCAGAAATAGTCCTTTACAGATTCTCTGTTCTCAAAATCTCCAGCTACAAATACTGATATTAACATAGCTTCTCCTCCTTAATATTCATCTCGGAGTTTCCCTCCGAGATTTTTGAATCACCTCAAAGGGCATTAATAACTATCTTCATTATTTTAATATAAAATTGACATAATGTCAAGTATTTAATCACTTATATCTTCAAAAAACGACCACTGCGACAGCAGTTTAGTGCAATTACTATTTTCTAACAAAAGTATAACAAAAAAAGCAAATGATTGTAAATGCTAAAATCTACTACACAATTACTTTATTCCTTACACTACAAACACATTCCAAACTAACGTTGTAAACATACATAGTACAATTCCACATACGGTTGGAAGTATAAAAGATAAAGTGACCAAATAGAACCAGTTCCAATATTGGTAAGCTTATTTAACTAAATGCCTCCATTGAAAAGTATAATACCATTGTGTCCAATGAATATCTAAATCATATCTCAATCCATAAGCTTTTACTATTTCCTGTGGTGCATAGCTATCAATATACCAATGCTTCCATTCGTCTGCTGACATTACTTTCATATCTTTATTCCATATTTCTTTCAAATTGCCTTTTTTGTCTTCTATATAGATTTTCTTAACATTTTCATCTAATTCAAAGAATTCATTTCTACCACTATTTCCAGTTCCATCAAATGATAAGTTAATTAATCCTTTCACTGCTATTTTAAGATATATTTCTTTATTTCCTTCACTATCGACTATTTCATATTTATTTCCAATAAGAAAATGCTTTTTATATTTTTCAGAATATAGATATGTACGTAATTCTTCTTTTTCACCATCTTCAAGTTTAAACATATATTCAACATTAACATCATTTACATCTACAAATGCTTCTTTATTGTTAAGAAGCATGTATGCTATAAAAATACCAATTATAATATCTATTGTTAATATAATAGTAAAGATAATTGTTTTTATTTTATTCTTTTTATATTTCTTTAAATAATCAATTTGCTCCTTTTGGTTTTTAACAATTTCAGAATTAATTTCTTTGTTCATGTTATTTAGTGCTATATTACACTTTTTACAAGTTTTTAAATGTTCTTCAATTAATTTATTAGTTGCATCACTTGACACTTTATCACTATAGCTTGGTAATAGATCTTGAATTATATCACAATCGATTTGTTTCATATAATATCCTCCTTATTTAATTTTTGTTTTCCTCTAAAGAATGTAACTCTTGCCCAGTTCTCACTTTTATTCAATATGCTTCCAATTTCTTTAAAGGTCAATTCTCCTGTAAGTCTTAAATACATTACTTCTTTAGTATTAGCATCTAGGTTTTGAAGGGCTTTATATAATTTTAGTTTACTACTATTCTTTATGTACTCATCTTCTACTTGTTTTTTATCTTCAAGTTCTATATCATCAATAGATACAATTTTCTTTGAATTATTCTTTTTTAACCTTTTATATAAAATTTTCTTTGCAATTGAACAAAGCCATACAAAAATTTCACAGTCTCCGCGAAATTTATTTATTGCATTGATAGCTACAACAAAGGTTTCCTGCATAACTTCTTCAGATAAATCTCTATCTCTTGTAATAACGAAGATATAATTTTCTATTAAATTAGCATATTCTACGTAAAGTTTCTCAATATTTTCCATTATTTTTACCCTTCTATAAGTATAGTGTCATTTTTTATCAATTTCGTTACAAGAAAATAAAAATTTCTTTTATTTTTTCTTTGCTATAACATTATATATATGCCAATGTTTCATTTTTCCTAATCCCGTTTTTCCATCTTTTTCTATCTCACTAAAAAATACTATTTCAAATGACTCTTTAAATAAATTTAAAACTTGTTGCTTGCTTAAAAATGACATTTTATTTTTTATTTTTGCCCATGTATCATTTAGTCCAAAAAAATTTCCAACAAAATATCCGGTCTTTTAAGATACTATCATTAATTTTACCCCAAAAATTATCAAAATGTTCTTTGTCACAAAAAGGAATGCTAAAATTTGCAACTAATAAATTGGTCTTTTCCAATTCAATATTTTCAAAGTTTTGAATTAAAAATCTAAATTTTTTTATTTCTTCATTATTTAATTTCTTTTCTATAAATTCCTTTGTATTTTCTCTATCTATTGATAAAACATTCCAACCATTTTTTATTAAAAATACAGTATCTCTGCCAGCACCACAGCCTAAATCAATAGCATTTGCAGGGTTAATATTCATATCTATAAATTTTTTAACCATTAGATTTGGTAATGCATTTTCTGTATTTTCATAATATTTTTTTATATTTTCCATTATTTTTACCCTTCTTTATTTCAAATTCTACATAGAAATTTTCTTGCATATTAGTAGATGATGTTATAGTTAGTTTTTTTGCTATTTTCTGAAAATTCTAATACTTTTAGACCTTTTTTTATATATTCATTTTTCATAAAATAATTCCATATAGTACCATTTAGATAATTTTCTATCATTATTATTTCTATTCCTTTATCAACTCCAATATATTCTTTTGCGAACCATGGCTTAATACTTTCTAAATTATATCCGTCCTTAAATCCATATTTTCCCCATAATTTTGGATAATTATTATAATAATGTTCCATTGCTTTTATACTTTCTTTTGGTGTAAATACTATTGAACCAATGGCCCCACATGGAGTTATTGTTCCATCATTCTCAATATTTAAATCTACATTACATGGTTTTGCACCACAACTTATATATCCTTTTGGTGATAAGCAAGACGTTAATCCCCATGAATCTTCACCATAAGTTTTGAATTTTTCTTTATTATCTATACAATATTGTCTGTTAGCTTTTGTTGCTTTAATTGAATTTTCAAACCAATCAATATTGTCTATATCTTTTATATTCTTAAAGTTAATCCATGCATGAGAAAATTGATATGTAAATAAAGTACCACAATATGTATATATTACATCTTTTATATTTTTATAGTCTTTCTTTTTTCTCTTAAAGTCATAATACATATTTTTATTTATTGGAAATGTCGGTGAACTTACACCTAAAATATATAACATTAATTGTTCTGCATACATATCCCAATGTCCCCAAAATCCTTTTTCTGGAGTATATCCCATATAAAAATAATTTGTTTCTTTATTTCTATACCATTCCCAATTAATCTTTTTATACAATATTTCTGCTTTTTTCTTTATATTTCCTTCAAAATATTCTCCTGCTGTTATTGCACCACATATAAATATTGCTGTATCTATTATTGATATCTCGCAATTCCATTCTCTTTTCCCTGTTTGCATATTTATAAAGTGATAGTAAAAACCATTTTTACCGTTCTACATTATTGATAAATGTATCAAGTGTTCTATTAGCTCTATCATATGCTTTTTGATAACTAATCCACTTATGTTCTACTCCAATTACCAATGCTCCTAAACCATATCCTACTGAAGCTATGCTTGATATATTATCAGCCAATATTGTTTTATCTCTTATTAATCCATAACTACAACTTTTTTTATTTGTATTAGCTTCATTAATAAAAAACTCATAACTTTTTTTTAGCTCTTTTAAAATAAGTTTTTCCCCATAACATTTAATTAATCTCATAAATACAACACACTCTCTATAATTAAATTATAAAAGATGTGTTGTATTAAAATCAATGGTTATTTATGGTAATATAATTATATATAAAATTAAATAGCCCCTGCTACAGCATTTTAGTGCAATTACTATTTATTTCACTTAAATAATTAATATTTATACCTTTTCATTTCCCTACTGTTACATTTCCACAATCGCAATTTATTTTTAATGTTATTTCTGAATTTCTATTATTTTGAGATATATTTGTTTTTCCTAAATCAACATCTGTTTCTATATAAATATCGTTAGTTTTATTTATATTTACATTGCCAAGGTCTACTTTAATTGTAGAATCTTCTTGTATAGATATTGTATCAATTTCTATATTACCACAATCTGCTTTAATATTACATCTATTCAATATTTCTTTTATTTCTGTATTTCCTAAATTACATTTCACATTTGCATTTCTTATCTTTCCCAATTTAACATTTCCGCAATTGCAATCTATATCAACTATAGCATTTTCTAAATCTAACATTTCACAATTTCCATAATCACTCTTTATTTTTATTGTTTTATTATATGTAGAAGGGATATATACTACAATATCTTTTGCTATAACTCCAAAACTAAAAAAAGTAAATTTTTGGTTATTAGTATTATCAATAGATAAATTAT